>CAZYIL010000047.1:0-10725 GCA_964646945.1 uncultured Marinoscillum sp.
CAATAGAAAGAAACAAAGAAGAAATAAAAAAATGGAAATATTCTAAAAATATTTTTTTAACAAACATAGGAGATAAAGAAAGAGAGGCACCTTATCCTGGAGATATTTTTATACAAAGTGATTTATTAAATACTTTACATAAACTTATTGAAGCTGAGAAAAATGCTCTAAAAAAGAACAAGAATCGTAAAGAAGCAATATATGCAGCATATGATAGATTTTATAGAGGAGATATAGCTAAAGAAATTGTTAGAGGAACAAAAGAATTAGGTGGATTAATTACAATGAAAGACCTAGATAAATATAATGTATACATTGAAGAACCTTTGGTAACAAATTATAAAGGAATTGATGTCTATAAATTAAATAGTTGGGTACAAAGCCCAGTACTTCTTCAAGCATTAAACATTGCTGAAAATATAGATTTAAAATCTATGGGATATAATTCAACTAATTATATACACCATCTTTATCAAATAATGAATATGGCTTTTTCTGATAGAGATTTTTATTATGGAGATCCTTATTTTGATCCAAAAGAGCCAATAGAAGGCTTACTATCAAAAGATTATGCCAGACAAAGGCTTGAAGGTTTAAATACTGATAAGAATGATGAAAATATAAAACCAGGTAATCCATACCCTTTTCAAAATGAGAAAAACCCATTTTTAGAACACCTAAATAATTGGGAAACAAACAATGAAATTTCAAAAATTAAATCTTCATTTGATCAAAATCATACTATGAGTAATTTATCGAATGATTTTAAGGAAGGTTTTTATTCAGGAACAACAACTGTTCAAGCTGCTGATTCATCAGGTTGGATAGTATCTGTTACACCAAGTGGTGGTTGGATTCCTGCTGTTATAGCTGGAAATACTGGAATAGGATTAAGTCAAAGAATGCAAAGTTTTGTTTTAGATCCAAAGAATGGGCCTTTTAATGTATTAGAACCAGGTAAAAGACCACGAGCAACACTTACCCCAACATTAGCTTTAAAAAATGATAAACCTTATCTCTCGTTTGCTGTTCAAGGCGGTGATACTCAAGATCAAAATTTATTACAATTTTTCCTTAACATAGTGGAATTTAATATGAACATTCAAGAAGCTTCAGAAGCAGCAAATGTTAATAGTTTTCAAATGAGGAGTTCTTTTGGTTTCCATGATAATAAACCAGGCGAGTTATTGTTACATTCTGATACACCAAATTGGGTTAGGAAAGAACTAAATGACAAAGGATATAAGTTACAATTTAGAAATAGAACTTCTGGACCAATTAATGCAATTTATTTTGATAATAATAATAAATCCTATTGGGGTGGATCAAGTAACTTTGGAGAAGATTATGGAATAGCGTGGTAGATTAATAAAACAATTATTTTTATTTAGCAATTACCTTAAGTTTTCTATTCAAAACTGAAATATTAATATGTTTTGTTCTTTTATCTACTAATTCACCATCTATTTGATAAATTAATTCTTTACTACTAGAAAGGATTTCTAATTTTTGAATTTTGGATCTTTTAATTTGTTCAAAACACGGATTAAAACGAAAAAGCGTCATTAAAAGAAAAGATAAAATTTTAAACCAGTTCATTTTATCAACCAATATAAAATCAAGTTTTCCATCAATTAAAGAAGCTTTAGGAGTTAGGCTCATATTGTAACCCAACTCATTGGAATTAGAAACAAGAAGTAAAAAAGGTTTTGAAAATTGATTCATTTTTTCTCCATAAATTTTTACATCTAAATATTTAAAATTAAATAGAGAAATGATAAAAGAGTACGCATAAGCTATAATACCTCTTTTATTGATTGAATTATAATTTTTTGCAAAAACAACATCAAAAGCTACTCCTGTATTACTGAAAAAATAATCATGATTGATTTTTCCAACATCAATCTTGATTATTTTATGTTTTTTTAAAATATTAAGTGCTTCTATTATGTTTTTAGAAATTTTTAAATGACTTGCTAAACCATTTCCAGACCCCATTGGCACTATACCAAGAGTTATATTACTTCCAACTATATTTCTTGCAACTTCATTTATTGTTCCATCACCTCCGCATGCAACAATAATATTAGTTTTATCTTTAATTGATTCTTTAGTTAATTCTATTGCATGACCTTTATAATTAGAATGTTTTATAGAAAATCTATATTTATTCTTATTCGAAAATATTTTCATAATAGCATTTTCAAGTATTTTTGATTGTCTAGACGAAATAGAATGTACAATAAAATGGATAAATAACATCTCTATCAATAGAAGTATAAAATAAAATTATATTATAAAAATACATCTATTTCTTAAATACTTTTTATACTTTGTTTTTTTGTAGGATAGTGGTAGATTAGAAAAGTGAGAAAATTAATTTTATTATTATTAATTACTTCAAAATTATATGGACAAAATTATTATCCTGATAAAATATGGATAGAAAAAAAACCAGAAAGTTTAGGGATTAATTCAAATAGCATAAATATAGCTATACAGTTTGCTAAGAATAATGAAAATTCTGTTGAAAAAGATATTAAAATTTCAATTATAAAATCATTTGGAAATGAACCTTTTTTTAAAATCAAAGGACCAACAAAAATAAGAGGAAATCCGAATGGGTTAATTATTAAAAACGGATACATTATTGGAAAATGGGGAGATACTAAAAGAGTTGATATGACTTTTAGTGTTACAAAAAGTTATTTATCAACAATTGCTGGTATTGCATATGATTATGGTTTAATAAAACTTAATGATAAAGTTCATAAATATATTCAGGATGAAAAATTTGATAGCGAACATAATAGAAAAATCACGTGGCACCATTTGTTAAATCAATCATCAGAATGGTCCGGAATTTTATTTGGAACATATGATTGGGCTGATAGACCACAAAAAAACTTAATGATAGAAGAATTAAAAAATCAAAAATTAAAATTACCTGGGAGCAATTATAAATATAACGACGTTAGAGTAAATCTTCTTTCTTATAGTTTGTTAAATATTTTCAAGAAACCTCTTCCTAAAATATTAAAAGAAAAAATTATGGACCCTATAGGAGCCACAAATAGTTGGAAGTGGTATGGTTATAAAGATTCAAAAATCAATATTGATGGAACAGAAATTGAATCTGTTAGTGGTGGTGGTCATTTTGGAGGTGGAATGTTTATCAATTCTGAAGATCATGCACGTTTTGGACTATTATTTTTAAGAAACGGCATGTGGAAAAATAGAAGATTAATCTCTTCAAATTGGATAAAAAAAATACAGGTATCATCTGAAAATAATGAATCATATGGTTATATGTGGTGGTTAAATAAAGGTGATAGAAAATGGAATAGATTACCTGAAAATATATATTATGCATCAGGTTTTGGTGGTAATTACATTATTATAATTCCAGATTCTGACTTAGTAATAGTAGCAAGATGGATCGATTCAAGTAAGATTGGAGAATTTATAAAATTAGTCGTTGAATCACATATATGAAATTGAGCCTCCTGCCGGGATCGAACCAGCGACCTAGTGATTACAAATCACTTGCTCTACCATCTGAGCTAAGGAGGCTTATGACGGCAAATATAATTTTTTTATAAATACTAGTTAACCATATTACAATAATTTTGATAAACTTCAGAAGGAGATAACACTCTGTCTTTATAATAGTGAATAGAAGCAATTCCGCCATCAAAATAGATGCCATTTCTACTGCTATTTTCTGAACTAGCCTCACTACCATCACCTAAAAAACCATATCTGCTACTGGAGTTAGCTGTTCCTAAAGCAGCCATAGTTCCATCAGCATTATAAGTTTTATCAACAACACCATCTACATAAAAGATAATTTTTTGATCATTTACAGAATAATTATATCCAACATAATGCCAATTTCCATCATTAATTCTTGTTGTACCAACCATATCAAAACAACATTGTCCAGAAAATCCTCCACCTGAGTTAATACCTATATTACCTCTATCCACAGTATTACCAGCCATAGCAACCTCTCCTGCATTGCTTATTGTAAGCTGAAACTTCTCACTTCTATCATAATCAAAAATTGACCAATTGTCCGAATCCCATACTCCTGGTGAACCTGAATTATATGTAGTTTTTACCCATGCAAACACGCTCATTTCAGAAATAGTACTAGTTAATTTCAATGTTTTTATGTAGGCATAATGATTAGAACCATTAAAAGTAAAAAATCCATCTACTACTACTCCAGAACCATCATTATAAGCATTTTCTAAATTGTTTCTTAAAATCGCATCATAACCATTTCCACTTAAATCAGATAAAGTTGTTCCAGATCCAGAATATGAATTAGGATTACCTACATCATAATGAATCGTTAGACCATTATTAACTATTGCACATGATTTAGTAGATTGAATTCCATAAAATGTTGGTAATACAATTTGAGCAAACATATTTATTTTACAAGTAAATAATAAGATAATAATAACATATCTAATCATATTGTAATTTAAAGAGTATAAAATAAAAAAAATTTATAAAATTAATAATGAATAAAATGACCTGTTATTTTATTATTAGAGATTTCTAAAGTAGGAAAAGGAACTTTAATATAACTAATAGAGTTAAATATTTTTCTAAGTACTTTTGAATTGGTTTTTATTTTAGAAAAATCAACATCTAAAGAAAGATAAAATTGTCTAAACCTCTTATATTCAGGAATTATATTACCATCATATGATTTTAGATTTGAAAACTCACCAATCATACCATCACCACCATATCCAACAGCAATAGCTAGCCAATCCGGTACAAATTTTGATTTTAAAAATTTATTAGGTGTAAATGAGAACCAATAAGTATATCCATTATAATCATAAACAAATTCAGATAAAAAATTATCTTTTCCAAGATAACCATATGCATTTTCTGCATATACACTTCTTGAAAACGTAAGTTTAGGTTTAATCCATTGTTCATTAAAAAGCTTTTGTTGTAAAATAAAAAATGATGATCCTAATGTATTAGCAATAATATCAAAAACTGAAAATCCCCAACCATCATAATAAGCATCAAAAAACTCAATTGGAGTTTCTAAAATTAAGCCCTGAAATCCACCATAAAACAAAGATTTTTTTTCTGAAAAATTAGATTTCTTTAAAATTTTATATCCTACCAAGCTTTCTATATAGGAAGCATAAAAATGTCCGAACTTATCAATCTGAAGCCATCCGTTTAAATCATTATAAAAATGAAAAGGAACTCTTTTTTTATCACTATACCATTCAAATCTCAAATATGAAATTGAGGCTGTTAAAACAGCTCCTTCTATTGCTAAAAATTTATAAAAATTTTTATTTACTTTTTGTTTAGAAGAATCTGAAAAATCAAAATTTCTATTATATGAAAAAGAATTAAAGTTTGTAAACAGGAATATGATTAACAAAAACTTACCCATCTTAAAAAATTAATTTATATAAAAAATTTGATCAATTTTAAAAATAAAAAATATTAACTTAAATAAATTTACTACAACCTATTTACAAATATGAAAAAAATCATTCTTTTAGTTTTTCTCTTTATTAATTTCAATAACATATTTTCACAAAAAAGAAATTCTCAATTTCTAACAACATCTTTATTTGACAATATAGATGTTAGAAATATAGGACCTGCTAAAGTTTCTGGTAGAATAACTAAAGTTATAAAAGATTACTCAAACTCAAGTACTTGGTATGTCTCTACTGCTTCTGGTAATGTATGGAAAACATTAAATGCTGGTACTACTTGGATTCCTATTTTTGAAAATTATGGTTCATACTCAATAGGAACAATATCTATTGACCCAAATAATCCTAATATTTTGTGGCTTGGAACCGGTGAAAATAATAGTCAAAGATCTGTTGGCTTTGGAGATGGTATATACAAAAGTATTGATGGCGGTCAATCATGGAAAAACATGGGGCTTAATACATCGGAGCATATTGCAAAAATCATAATAGATCCCAAAAACTCATATAATATTTTCGTAGCATCTCAAGGTCCGTTATGGAAATCTGGAGGTGAAAGAGGCCTTTACAACTCAACTGATGGAGGGAAGACATGGAAGAGAATTTTACACATTAACGATGATACAGGAATATCGGATGTGGTTATGGATAAGAATGATAATAAAATAATCTATGCAAGTACATATCAAAGAAGAAGACATTTTGGTATACTTGTTGCTGGTGGTCCCGAAGGAGGTATTTTTAAATCTATTGACAAAGGAAAAACATGGAAAAAATTACAAAATGGATTACCAGGGGGCGATATTGGAAGGATTGGACTTGCGATTTCACCACAAAAATCTAATGTTATTTATGCATTAATTACAGGGAAAAAAGAAACCAAAGGATTTTATCGTTCTGAGAATTATGGAGAAACTTGGACAAAAATGAGTGATTATCAAGTTGTTGATTCACAATATTATGTAGAAATTTTCCCTGATCCACATCAGTTTGATAAAATATATTCTGTTGATATGAGATCTTATGTTACTGAAGATGGGGGAAAAAACTTTAAAAGAATCCCTGAAAATAAAAAGCATGTGGATAGTCATGATATATTGTTTGATAAAAACGATCCAGATTACATCATGATAAGCTGTGATGGTGGAATATATGAAAGTTTTGATCAAATGAAAACATGGAGGTTTATTGATAATTTACCGATAATTCAATTATATAGAGTTGGAATTGATAACCAGAAGCCATTTTACAATGTGTATGGCGGCACCCAAGATAATGATAGCTTTGGAGGACCTTCCAGAACAAAAAATAGATCAGGGATTAGAAATAGTGATTGGTTTGTAACTACTGGTGGAGATGGTTTTCAGGTAAGAGTAGATCCTTCAGATCCAAATATAATATATACTATGTCACAGTATGCAGGTATTATGAAATATAATAAATCTAATGGTGAAAAAATCGGAATTCAACCGCAACCTGATTCTGATGAAGCAGCATTTAGATGGAATTGGGATTCTCCATTAATAATAAGTCCACACAACAGTGATAGGTTATATTTTGCAGCTAATTTACTTTTTAAGAGTGATGATAGAGGAAATTCATGGAAAAAGATAAGTAAAGATCTTACAAGAAATGAAGATAGAAATAAGAAAAAAGTAATGGGTAAAATTTGGAGTGTAGATGCAATATTTAAAAATGTTTTCACATCTCCTTTAGGAACGATCGTTTCACTTGATGAGTCAAAAATAAAAGAGGGATTATTAATTGTTGGAACAGATGATGGCCTTGTACAAGTCTCAAAAGATGATGGAATTACATGGGATGAATTTGAAAATTTTCCAGGAGTCCCATCAAAAGCATACGTAACAGATGTGATTGCATCAAAGTATGATATTAATACCATTTATGTTTCTTTTAATTACCATAAGTATGGTGATTTTAATCCATATTTAGTAGTAACTAGAGATGGTGGAAAAACTTGGCAATCAATCTCATCTAATCTTCCGAAAAATAATTTTGTTTGGTCTTTAGTTGAAGATCATAAGAATCCAAATTTATTATTTGTTGGAACAGAGTTTGGAATGTTTTTTTCAATAAATGGAGGTAAATCATGGAATAGGTTCAAAAATGTACCAACTATACCAATTAGAGATATAGAAATTCATGAAGGAGAAGATGATCTTGTTGCTGCTTCTTTTGGTAGAGGATTTTATATAGTTGATGATTATTCTCCTATAAGGGAGTTTTCTGAAAATATTTTATCTAGAGAATCTCATCTTTTTTCCGTGAAAAATGTATTACAATTTATTGTTGCTTCTCCAGAAAAAACTGCTACAGGACATAATTTTTTCTCTTCTCCAAACCCACCATTTGGTATAAAGATTTCATATTTTTTAAAAAATGATCTTGAATCAAAAATAGATAAGAGAAAAAATAATGAATTGATGAAATTTAAAAAAGGTCAAATGATAAATTATCCGACTTCTAATCAGCTTGATGATGAGATCAAAGAAGAAAAACCTAAAATTTTTATAACTATTTTAAACACTGAAAATGAAATTGTTAGAAGAATAGCTGGAAGCAATAAAAAAGGATATCATGAGTTATATTGGGATTTAAGAACATTCTCAAATATTAACATAAATGAAAAAAATAATTATTCTGGACCTTTAGTTCCACCTGGGGTTTACAATGTTTCTATCACAAAGTATGAAAATAATTCATTTAAATATCTTACCGATAAAAAATCTTTTAAAGTAATTCAACATGGAAGTAATTCATCTCAACAGGATAGAATTGATTTATTTAATTTTCAAGTAAAATTTGATAAGTTATTCAGTGATTTTAAAGATTTGGTTCAAGATATTGATGATGCTATTAATAAAGTTGAAGGAGAAATTAACACCACAATAAATGCAATTTTAACTGATGATGTTAATAATCTTTATAAGAAAAAAAGTGATTTGATGGATTTAAAAATGATTTTAACTGGAACAAAAAGTCTTAATTATGCAGATGTTTTCTCAGGTTCTCCACCATCTATTCAAAAAAGATTAGGAAACATGAGATGGGAACTAGCTAATACTACTTCTAAACAAACTAAAACTCATGAAATGACTTATAAGATCGCTAATAAAAAACACAAAGAGATACTAAAAAAATATAAAGAAATTATAAATTAGAATTTATAAAAAATTTTTAAGCAAATTTATATCTATATTCCCTCCACAAATTACACATAAAACATTACTTGCTTTTGGGATATTAATTTTTTTATACTTTAATGCCGCTATAGTAGCTGCTGCAGCTGGTTCAGGTATAATTTTTTCATTATAAACTATAGATTTAATAGAATTTTTAATTTCATCCTCACTTACACATACTATTTCATCCACATATTTTTTTATATAGCTCAGAGTAATTTTTCCAGCAAACGGAGCCGCTAAACCATCAGCAATTGTTGTATTTAAAGATAAAACCTCTGGATTACCAGAAATTAAACTTCTGGTTATTACATTAGAATTAATTGGTTCAACCCCGAAAATCTTTATTTTTGGATTTAAATTTTTTAAAACTGAAGCGACGCCTGAAATTAACCCCCCCCCACCTACTCCAATAATTACATAATCTAATTTTTTAAAATGATCAAAGATTTCTAGACCAATTGTACCTTGTCCAATAATAACATCATTATCATCAAATGGATGAATAAGTGTTAAATTATATTTTTCTTTAATTTCATTACATTTATCAAGCATGTTTTGATCTGTTAAGATGACCTTACCACCATAATTTTTTGTTGATTTAACTTTTGATTTTGAAGCATTATATGGCATGATAATAGTGGAATTGATATCGTTTTTTGTAGATGCCCAAGCCAATGCTTGAGCATGATTTCCTGCAGACAAACTTATTACTCCATTAGATTTTTCTTCATTTGATAATTTAGATAACTTATTCAAAACTCCTCTAACTTTAAATGAACCTGTTCTTTGAAATAACTCCAATTTTAAAAATAAATTAAAGTCAAAATAATTGGTAAAAAATGAAGATTGAATTATTGGGGTATGGATTATATTATTAAAAATGTTTGATTTAGCAATCAAAACATCTTTAATATCAAAAAACTTATACATATTAGATGAAAAACTAGTTGATTTTTATCAACTTCAATTGAGACTTGAATAACTCAGCTTGTTTAATTGCCTCGAATATCTTTTTATTATAATCTTTTTTAAGAGAGTCGGCGTTATCTGAAGATTTTAAAAAATCAACGTTATTTCTTAAATTTTTTACTTCATTTTCTATTTTTGAAATTTTATTTTTTAATGATATTTTTTTCTTTTTTAATTTAGCGGTAGAAAAAGGGTTTTTTAAAATTTTATTTAATTCTATATTAAATTTAAAAATAGACACTTCTTCTTCATTCATAAGATCTGATTTCTTACTGATTAATTTTATTGATTTATCATACAGATTGTTTATTTCTTTTAATCTTTCCTTAGAAACAGGTCCCGTAAGATTAAAATCATTTTGAAGTTTTAAAATCTCATTAGAAGAAAATTTATCTTTTTTTGATAATTGTAAAATTTTATCACAAATACCTGACTTTAATTTATAATTAGAATTAAATTCATTGATTAAATCTTTATCCTCATTCCTTTTTCTATCGAAAAAAAAATCACATGCTTCCTTAAATTTCTTATAAATTTTATCCTTATGTTTTAAAGGAACTTTTCCAATTTTTTTCCATTGTATTTGCAAAGATTGAATCTCTGCTGTTGATTCAGCCCATTTATCACTGTTTTTTAAAGATTCAACTTTTTTAATCATCTCTAATTTTAATTTTAAATTTTTATTAAACTGAGCATCTAAATTTTTAAAAAAAATTGATTTATTATTAAAAAAATTTTTAAAATTTGCCCAAAAATCTTTATTTATATTTTTTGATTCTTTCTTAGGAACAGCTCCTATTTTTTCCCATTCATCTTTAATTAATAAAATTTCTTTTGTAGATTCTTTCCAACCTAAAAAATTATCATAATTTACAGACTGATAATTATTTATTTTTTCAATAATATTTCTTTTTTTAATAAAATTATTTTTTAAAGATTTTTTTACATCCTCAAAAAATTCTTTTTTATTCTTATAAATTTTATCTGAAGCTTTTTTTAATCTATTCCATACTTTCTTTTTTTCCTTAAGCGGAACAGGACCAATTTGTTTAAAC
>CAZYIL010000048.1:0-10570 GCA_964646945.1 uncultured Marinoscillum sp.
TATGTTGTTTATCCTTTAATTGAAGAATCAAGAAGCCAAGATTATAAAGACCTAATGGATGGATATGAAAGTTTTTGTAGAAGCTTCCCCACAACACCAATTGGTATTCTTCATGGAAGAATGAAACAAAAAGATAAAGAGTTTGAAATGGCAAGATTTAAAAAAGGAGAAACTAAAATTTTGGTTTCAACTACTGTTATAGAAGTTGGGGTAGATGTCCCAAATGCCACTGTAATGGTAATAGAAAGCGCTGAACGTTTTGGGTTATCTCAAATTCATCAATTGAGGGGTCGTGTTGGTAGAGGAACAAAACAGTCATATTGTATTTTAATGACAAAATATAAATTAACAGAAGACGCGAAAGAAAGAATAAATGCTTTGGTTAAATCATCAGATGGATTTAAAATAGCAGATGTTGATTTAAAAATCAGGGGCCCAGGAAATCTAATAGGGACCCAACAAAGTGGTCTTCTAGATTTATCTCTTGCAAATTTATCGGAAGATTTTTTAATATTAGAACGAGCAAGAAAAGAAGCAATTCAAGTTATTTCAGAAGACCCTGATTTTAAGTTGGAAAAAAATAAAACCATTGCTAATTACATAAAAACTGACGTTACTTTTAATGTGCATTGGGGAAGAATAAGTTAATTATTATTTAAATAATCAAGAGCTAACAAACTCATTGTTTTTAAACCTAATAGTAAAGCGGTGTCGTCTACATAAAAATCTGGTGTGTGGTGACTAAAGCCTTTGTTTGGGTGGTCTCCTAAAGGCATCCCGCCAAGTCTATAAAAAAACCCAGGTATTTCGTTTGCAAAATAAGAAAAGTCTTCCGCTCCTGTGCTCGCTCTTGCAAGAATTACGTTTTCTTCTCCCGCTACACGTATTAATGTTTGTTTCATTTTATTTGTTAGCTTGAGGTTATTAAATGTTATAGGATAAGGGTTGCCAAGTATTAACTTCGCTTCTACCCCATTAGATTCGGCTGTTTTAATAATAATGGTTTTTAATCTTTCATAAATTTTATCACGCATATCATAATCAAGAGCTCTTATTGTCCCTTCCATATAGGCTCTTTCTGGAATTATATTACTTCTTATCCCGCTTTCAAATCTTCCTATAGATACTACAGCCGCTTCGTTAGTCAAATCTAAACTTCTACTCACTATAGTTTGCAGATTATTGATAATTTGAGCACCTGCAACTATAGGGTCAGCTCCTTCCCATGGTTTAGATCCATGGGCTTGTTTTCCTTTTATTATTACTTCAAAAGAAGTTGCGCTAGCAAGTGTTCCTCCGGGTTTATATGATACTTTGTTGACTGGTAAACCAGAAGATATATGAAGGCCAAATATAGCATCTACATTGGGGTTTTTTAACACTCCTTCTTCAACCATCAGTTCAGCTCCTCCCTCTTCACCTTCTGGTGGTCCTTCTTCTGCTGGCTGGAAAATAAATTTTACAGTTCCTTGAATTTCGTTTTTAATTTCTGATAAAATATAAGCAACCCCCATTAATATGGCAACGTGTGTGTCGTGGCCACAAGCATGCATCACGCCAACTTCTTTGTTTTTATAGATTGTTTTTACTTTAGAAGCAAAAGGAATGTTAACTCTCTCAACTACAGGTAAAGCGTCCATGTCTGCTCTTAAGGCAATGGTTTTTCCTGGTTTTGCGCCTTTTAAAATTCCAACAACTCCTGTGTGGGCAATGTTTGTCAAAACCTCTATCCCTAAAGAACGCAAATGTTCTGCTACTTTTTTCGATGTATTAAACTCTCTATTAGATAGTTCTGGGTTTTGATGAATATCCTGTCTCCAGTTAATAACTTGGGTTTCTATTTTTTTAGCTAGTTCATATATTTTTTTGTCTTGATTTATGTTTGAATGAACAAAGTTTGTTGTTAATAAGACTATAAATAAAGTGTGATTGATTATTTTTAACATCTTTATAAAAATTCGTTGGTTAAAAGTAAAAATTATAATGGGAATTATAATACCCTTATTGATAATTCTTTTTTGTGGTTACATAATTTGGCGAGCTGGGGACAGTTTTGTTGAAGGGTCTAATTATATTGGAAGAAATTTAAGTGAGGGTGTTAAGGGGGCAACTATTAATGCGGTTGCTAGCTCAATGCCTGAATTATTTATTGCTCTTTTCTTCCTTTTTTATTTAAAAGAAAGTTCTGGTTTTTCTGGTAGTTTAGGAACGTCTTTAGGTAGTGTTATTTTTAATTCTTTAATCATTCCTTCTGTTGCTGTTTACAACGTTTTGCTTTTTTCAAACAAAAAGTATGTTTCTATATCAAAAAAAGTTATTCTTCGTGATGGTTTATGGTTATTGGCTGTTGAGTTTTTATTAATTATAATAATTAAAGATCGTGTTATTGACTGGTTTGATGGTCTCCTTCTTATTATTACTTATTGTTTATATCTTTTTTATGTTTTTAAAACCATGAAAAACGCAGATACGGTAGATTATAACTTTTCAATGAGTGACAAGGAAAAAATTTCATTTTTGTCTGCTTTTTTTGTTTTTGATTTGAGGTCTATGTTAATAGGAACTAAAAAACTAAACACTTCTTTAGCTTGGTTTGTTTTTACTTTTTCTTCAATAGTTATTGGTCTAGTTTGTTATTTTTTGGTAGTAGCTTGTGATTGGTTGGGAAGTGAAACCTATACCGTCCCTTATTTAGGAACTTTTTCTGGTCTTAATACTCCTATTCTTTTTATTGCTTTGGTATTTGCCGCTATAGGAAGTAGTTTTCCTGACACAATTATCTCAATTAAAGATGCAAAAGACGGTAATTATGATGATGCGGTTTCTAACGCTTACGGAAGCAATATTTTTAATCTTTGTATCGCTTTGGGGATTCCTTTGTTTCTTTATACGTCCCTATATAGAACCGTTATCGAATTGGATGGGGAGGTAATGGAAATGATTTATAAAATATGGATCTGGTTTGTTGGTTTAACTATAGTTTCAATTTACACTTATTATTATGGGAAAGGTATAAATAAAACTCGGTCATTAACAATGGTTTTTGCTTACATTGTTTTTATTGTATATGTGTTTATTTTGGCTTATACAACGTATTCTTCAAGTTAATTTTAGTAACTTAATTTAAGTAAAATTGTTAATTATGATAAAAAAAATTGTTGCTTTGTTGTTACTTTTTTCTTCAAGCCTTTATGGGCAGGTTAAAGAGGGGAGAAAGGTAAAAGAATTAAATGTTGTTGGTATAGATGAAAAAAAAATTATTTTAAATTCAATATACAAAAACAAAAGCTTGTATGAGCAGTCTGCTTTAAAAATATGGAATTGGGCTGAGGTTGGTTTTCAAGAGTATAAAAGCTCAGAAGAAATTCAAACTCTTTTGAAAAAAGAAGGTTTTTCTTTAGAAGTTGGTGTTGCTAGTATACCAACCGCTTTTATAGGAACATATACAAATGGAGCTGGTCCTATAATTGGTGTTTTGGGTGAATATGATGCTTTGCCTGGTTTGTCACAAACAAACGGTCCTACAAAAACACCTAGAGATGGTGTTTCAACTGGTCATGGGTGTGGTCATAATCTTTTTGGTGTAGCTAGTGCTGCAGCTTCAATAGCAATAAAAAAATGGATGGAAAAAACAGGGATTAAAGGAACAGTTAAATTTTTTGGTACTCCTGCAGAAGAAGGTGGTTCAGGAAAAGTATATATGGTAAGAGATGGTTTGTTTAAAAATGTAGATATTGTTCTTAACTGGCACCCTTCAAATAAAAACAGCGCTTCTGCCGGAACAAGCCTTGCTAATAAAACTGGGAAATTTCGTTTTTTTGGTGTTTCGGCACATGCTGCGGGCGCACCTGAAAGAGGGAGGTCTGCGTTAGACGGTATTGAGGCTATGAATAATATGTTAAACATGATGAGAGAACATGTAGATCAAGAAACAAGAATACATTATATAATTACAAAAGGAGGAGACGCTCCTAATGTTGTTCCTAATTTTGCTGAAGGGTATTATTATATAAGACACCCAAAACCTGAAGAGGTTAGGCGTTTATGGAAGAGGTTGGAGTTGTGTGCAAAAGGAGCTTCATTGGGAACAGAAACAAAATACACCTATGAAGTAACGGGTGGTGTTTATAATATTTTACCTAATGAGGTTTTACAAAAATTAATTCATAAAAATCTTAGTTTTGTTGGTGGTGTTAAATACAACGAAGAAGAAAAGGTTTATGCTGAAAAGCTTTCTTTAAGTTTTGGGGACAATAAAAAAAACCTGTTGTTATCGGAAAAAATAGTTCCTTATGTTTTTGATGAGGAAACCAAAGGGGGTGGTTCTACAGATGTTGGTGATGTTAGTTGGATAGTTCCAACGGGTGGTTTTAGCACAGCTACTTATGTGCCAGGAACACCTGGCCATTCATGGCAGTCGGCTTCTTGTAGCGGAACAAGTATTGGGGTTAAAGGGATGTTAAACGCGGCAAAGGTTATTGCTTTAACTGCATGTGATTTGTTTAAAAACAAAAATCTTATCTTGGAAGCAAAAAAAGAGTTTAACAAAAGAAGAGGAAATAGCTTTAATTATGATCCTCTAATTGGAAACAGAACGCCTGCTTTAAATTACAGAAAATGAAAAATTTATTTGTTGTTTTATTGTTGTCGTTTTTTATTTTAGGGTTAAATATTAATTGTACAAAAAACCATCAGGAATCAAAAGAAGATTACGAGGTTGGTGTTGGTCAAATAATTAACACTTTTTATGGTGATGCGCTTGAAATGAAAGAAAGCTATGAGCTTCTTAGGGGTTTATCAAAAGATGTTGGTCAAAGATTAAGTGGTTCATTGGGGGCTGAAAAAGCTGTCGTTTGGGCTAAAAAAATTATGGAAGATTATGGTTTTGACACAGTCTATCTTCAGCCTGTTATGGTGCCTCATTGGGAGAGGATTAAAAATAAAGAAGAAGCTTATTTTTTTGATTCTAATGGAAAAAAAATAAACCTTTCTGTTTTAGCCGCAGGCGGTTCTGTCACAACTCCGCCTGAGGGAATAACAGCTGAAGTTGTAGAGGTGCTGTCTTTAGAAGAGGTTGATCGGTTAGGAATAAAAGGTATTAGTGGAAAAATAGTTTTTTACAACAAAGGATTTAACCCAAGGTATATTAACCAAGGGGCTTCATACGGAGCCACTGGTTTTCAAAGACGTTCTGGGGCCATAAAAGCAGCTGAGTATGGTGCTGTGGCTTCTGTTTTTAGGTCTCTTTCCTCTATAGAAGATGACGTGCCCCACACAGGAGCTATGTCATATAAAAACGCGGTTGATAGTATCCCCCACGGAGGCCTTGGTGTTGTGTCGGCACAAAAACTCTCAAAAGAACTTGCTATAAACAAAGAATTGAGGTTGTTTTTAAATATAGGAGGAAAATGGTTCCCGGATTCACAATCATATAATGTTGTTGGTGAAATAAAAGGTTCTGATTTTCCTAATGAAATTATTACCGCCGGAGGACATTTAGATTCTTGGGATGTTGGAGAGGGGGCTCATGATGATGGGGCCGGCTGTGTCCATGCTATAGGAGCATTGCGTTTATTTCAAAAACAAAACATAAAACCAAAAAGAACCCTTAGGGCTGTAATGTTTATGAATGAAGAAAATGGTCTTCGTGGAGGTGTTAAGTATGCTGCTGCTGCAAAAAATTTAAACGAAAATCATGTTGCCGCTATAGAAAGTGATGCGAGCGCATATGTGCCTAGGGGTTTTGGTTTTACAGGTTCAGATGAACAATTAAAAAAAGTACGTGGGTGGCTTCAATATTTTGATAAAAACACAATCTCTTATTTTTCAAAAGGTGGTGGTGGTGCAGATATTGGTCCTTTGCATCGTTCTTTGGGGGTGCCAATGTTTGGGTTAAGTGTCGATGGTCAAAAATATTTTGAAATGCACCATACAGAAAAAGATGTCTTTGAGTTAGTTAACGCAAGGGAATTGGAGTTAGGAACCGCATCAATAGCTTCATTAATTTATCTGATTGATAAATATGGGTTGTAGGTTTTTGTTTTTTTTGTTTTTTGTTTTTTGTATAAACATTAATGTTTTTTCACATTCTTTTTATGTTAGTTTGTGTGGTGTATATCAGGTCGAAGACAAGCTTTTTGTTTCGATAAGACTCTTTAAAAACGATGTCTTTGATGCGTTAAAAATAACAGATGACGTTACTGTTAATTTAAAAGAAAAGCAAAAAGTCATGGACTATGTTAGTGGTGTTTTTATAGTTCAGTTTGACGGCGTCCAACAAATTTTACATTTAGAATCTTTGGGGTATGAGGGGGAAGATTATACAGAAACTCTGAATTTAAAATACAGTACTCCTTATACAGAAAACATAAAAAAAATTCATATTACCAATAAGCTTCTTTCTGAGTTTTTTGATGATCAAATCAATGTTGTAAATTTAAACGTTGCTAATCAAAAAAAAACCTTAACATATAACAAATCTTTTGTAGAAAATTGGATAGAGATAAAATAAAGGTTTTAATAGCCTCAAAAAACCCGACAAAAATTAACGCGGTGTCGTCTGCTTTTAAACATTCGTTTTCTAATAAGTCTTTTGTTTTTAGAGGAGAAGAAACCCCCTCAAAAATTTCTGATCAACCTATGTCTGAAAAAGAAACAAAAACAGGGTGTAAGAACAGGCTGTTTTTTATTGAAAAAAATTTTAAGGCTGATTATTATGTTAGTATTGAGGGGGGTGTTGATTATGATAACAATCGGCTTTTTGCTTTTGCTTGGGTGTACATAAAATCAAAAAAGTTTGTTTCAAAAAGCAAAACCTCTGTGTTTCAACTTCCTCAAAAAATAAAACTCTTAGTAGAGCAGGGGGTGGAGCTTGGTGATGCTAATGATCTTGTTTTTAATAGAAAAAATTCTAAAAAGAAAGACGGGGCTGTTGGTATTTTAACAAAAGGCGTTATTACAAGAGAATCTTATTATAAAGAAGCGGTTGTTTTAGGTTTAATTCCTTTTATAAATAAAAATTTTAGTTTTTAGTTGTTTGTTATAAAATCTTGTAAGGCGTCTTCCCATTGTAAATACATTTTTGGGTTTTTTTTCAACAAAACGTTTTTGGAAAAAGTGTGTTGTAATAAAACAAAATACCCTGGGGTTTTTGGAAACTCTTGTTCTATTTTAATGTTTAGGTATTTTTCTATTAGCTCCTTTCGGGAAAAAACTATTGTAAACATATATTTTATTCCTTTTGTAAAATAATATCTTGTGTCTTCTCTTTCTTCTATAATTTCATACTTATTTTTGTAGTTTGAAAACATCTCCTGTAGTTTTTTATTTTGTAGGTTTGTTTTATTATTATATTCTAATATCTCTTTGGTGTTTTTTTTTGAATCTATTGTTTTCTTAAACAAAACAACCCCTAGCGTTTCTTTCTCTAGGCTTGGGGTTTGCCTAACAACTTTTTTACCAAATTTTGCGTCTATTTTTTCTATCCTTTCTGGGTGTGGGGTTGGTAAAAAATTTCCTTCTTCAAAATTGTTTTGTAGCATTGTTTTTTCAAGATTGCTAAAAATCATTTGCCCTTTTTTATACCATATGTTTTTTTTTGTGTTTATAAGTGTTGGTTTTTCATTAAAAGAAGACAATAACAACTCTTGGTCTCCTTTGTTTTTTTGGTTATAAAAAAGAATGTTTTTTATTTCTCTTTTAATAAAATAGTTTGTAAAGCTTTTCTTGACATTATTGTTAATTAAATAGTCCTCCAAAAACACATAATTCACAACATCAATATTTGTTTTTAAAAATTTTTTATGGAGGGTTTTAAGCTCCTCTTCTGTTGTGGGGTTGGAATAAAAAACCACACTTTTTGTTTTGGTTATTTCTTTTGGAATGTTATTGTTTATTTTTCTTTCCGACAAATGTAATTTATTCATCCATTCTGTGGGTTGCGAGTAAGAAAAAAAAGAACAAAACACAAATACCAAAACTTTTTCTGTTCTTATAAAAGTCATTTGTCTAATATAATTTTTTACTTTTGTTGGGTATAACGTTAATAATGTTTTTTATGTATAACAAATATCTTTGTTTTTTTGTTTTTCTTTTGTTTTCTAACACATCTTGCGATGATTCGTGTGAAAATTTATATAATGAAGGTTGTGGTTGTGTTGATTCTTCAAAAGCTGATCCAAATGTTGTTTGTACAGAAGAGTTTGATCCTGTGTGTGGTTGTAATGGGATTACTTATTCTAATGTATGTGCTGCCCAAGCTGCTGGAATACTAAGCTGGGAAGCAGAGGGGTGTAATTAAACGGTTTAATTTTATCTAATGTTAGAAAAGCTAAAAAAAATAAAAGAAAGGTTTTTAGAGGTTGAAAAACTACTTTCCTTACCCGAATCAACTTCAGACATGGGGCAATATAAAAAGCTTAGTAAAGAATACAAAGATTTAGGGAAAATTGTTGGTGAATATGAAGATTATTTAAAAACACTAGAGGGGTTAAAAGAAGCAAAACATGTTTTTGAAGTAGAAAAAGATGAAGATTTTAAAGAATTAGCGAAAAACGAAATAGATGTTTTAAACAAGAAAAGAGCTTCTGTTGAAGTGCGTTTAAAAAAATTGTTAATTCCTAAAGATCCTAATGATGAAAAAAATATTATTTTGGAAATAAGAGGGGGGGCTGGAGGAGATGAGGCTGCTATTTTTGCAGGCGATTTACTTCGTATGTATGAGCTTTTTTCTGAAAAACAAAATTGGCTGTTTAACGTTATTAGTTATACCCCAGGAACATCTGGTGGTTATAAAGAAATTGTTTGTGGGGTCGAAGGAGAAGATGTTTTTGGGAAAATGAAATATGAAGCCGGTACCCATAGGGTTCAGCGGGTTCCTGACACAGAAACACAAGGGCGGGTTCATACTTCTGCCGCTACTGTTGTGGTTCTTCCTGAGGTAGAAGAGATTGATTTAAAAATTGATATTAGCGAAATACGTAAAGACACTTTTAGAGCTTCTGGCGCGGGGGGTCAGCACGTTAATAAAACAGAGTCTGCTGTTAGATTAACCCATGAACCTTCGGGGATTGTTGTTGAATGTCAAGATGGCCGTTCTCAGCATGCAAATTATGATAAGGCTTTAAAGGTTTTAAGATCTCGGTTGTATGAAAAAGAAATTGAAAAAAGAGACAAAGAGGTTGCTGGAAAAAGAAAAATGATGGTGGGGTCTGGGGACCGGTCTGACAAAATAAGAACTTATAACTATCCTCAAGGTAGGGTAACAGACCATAGGATTAACTATACTGTGTATAATTTAACAGAAGTTGTTTCTGGTGATCTTTTTAATTTTACTGAAAAGCTAAGGATTGCAGAAAATGCTGAACGAATGAAGTCTGGAAAATAATGGTAGCTCAAAACACAATAAAACTAAAACCTTATTCTAGGGGGTTTCACTTAATAACCCCTGAAATAACAAAACACCTTCCAAAAATTACGGGCTTGGTAAATGTTTTTATAAAACACACCTCTGCGAGTTTAACAATTAACGAAAATGCTGACCCGACAGTTAGAGAAGATTTTGAAGAACATTTTAATAAAATGGTTTCTGAAAAAGAGACATATTTTAAACATACTTTAGAGGGTCCAGATGATATGACCTCACATATTAAAAACAGCTTGTTAGGATCGTCGATTAATTTTCCAATTAAATCCGGTCTTCCTTTGTTTGGTGTTTGGCAAGGAATATATTTGTGCGAACACCGAAACAATGGTGGTTCTAGAAAACTTATAATTACAACTTATGGAAAAGATGGTTAATTTCTTATTATTAGCTTTTTTGTTTGGGTGCGTTTCGACACAAGAAAAACTTTATGATTATGATGTTGAAAAAAAAATAAAAGAACTGGGGTATAGTCTTCCAAGTCCAGCAACACCGGTTGCAAACTATGTTTCTACTGTAAGTTTTTCTGAAACAAAAAATACTAGGTTAGTTTATGTGTCTGGAACAGGCCCAAAAACAACAGAAGGGGAATATATAAAAGGAAGGCTTGGTGAAAATCTTGGTGTTGATGAAGGTTATGAGGCCGCAAGGGTTACTGCTATAAATATTTTAGCTTCTTTAAAAAAAGAGATTGGCGACCTAAATAAAATCAAGCGGTTTGTTAAGGTGATTGGTATGGTTAACTCGTCCCCTGATTTTGTAAAACAGCCTGCGGTTATAAATGGTTTTTCTGATTTTATAGTTGATGTGTTTGGGGAAAGAGGAAAACACGCTAGGTCTGCTGTGGGAATGGTTTCGTTGCCAAATGGTATCGCTGTTGAAATAGAGGTTGTTGTAGAGGTGAAAAACTAAAGCCTCTCAAAAACACCACAAACCCCTTGACCCCCTCCAACACAGGCTGTAACGATTCCGTATTTTTGATTTCTTCTTTTCATTTCATTAATAAGCTGTATAGAAAGTTTTGCTCCTGTCATTCCTAAAGGGTGTCCAAGGGCAACAGCGCCCCCGTTAACGTTTACTGTTTCTTTGTCAAGATCAACGGCTTTGATAACAGACAGAGCCTGAGCTGCAAACGCTTCGTTTAGTTCT
>CAZYIL010000049.1:0-10332 GCA_964646945.1 uncultured Marinoscillum sp.
ATTTCACAAAAAAAATTCAAACTACTGGCACAAAATTGTCCCAAATATTATTGGAGTATCTGAAGAAACAACTACAGGTGTATTACGATTAGAACAAATGGAAAAAGAGAACACATTATTATTTCCTGCATTCAATGTTAATGATTCTGCTACCAAATCCAAATTTGATAATCTATATGGATGTAGAGAATCTCTTGCAGATGGAATTAAACGCTCTACTGAAATAATGTTAGCAGGAAAAACTGTAGTAGTTTGTGGTTATGGAGATGTTGGGAAAGGATGTGCTCAATCAATGAAATCTTATGGATGTAAAGTCATAATTACTGAAATTGATCCTATTTGTGCATTACAAGCATCTATGGAAGGTTTCCCAGTTAAAAAAATTGAAGATACTTTAAGTGAAGGTAATATTTTTGTTACTGCTACAGGGAATAGAGATGTAATCACTTTAAAACACATGAGAAAAATGAATGATCAAGCAATCGTATGTAACATTGGTCATTTTGATAATGAAATTGAAATGGATGTATTAAATAAGTCCAATGCTAAGAAAGAACAAATTAAACCGCAATATGATTGCTATACATTCCCAAATGGAAAACAGATTTTTATTCTATCAGAAGGAAGGTTGGTTAATTTAGGTTCAGCCACAGGCCATGCAAGTTTTGTAATGTCTACTTCGTTTTCAAACCAAGTATTAGCACAAATATTCTTAGCAAAAAATAGACCGGACATTGGATTATATAATATGCCAAAACATTTAGATGAAGAGGTAGCAAGATTACATTTAAAACATCTAAATGCTGATCTAACAGAACTAACAAAAAAACAAGCTAATTATATTGGGATATCCATAAAAGGTCCTTTTAAAAAAGATAATTATAAATACTGATAAAAATTGAACCAATTAAAAAATAATTTTTCTTTTTCAAAAAAAATCATTAGTGGAATTTTCACTGCATCAATATCTCTAATTTTTGTAATTCTTTACCCTGTTATTGCATCTAAAATAGGTTTAGAACAATTTGGGCTATGGGCTATATTAAATATTATTTTCAGTGCAGGATATTTAATTGATTTTGGAGTTATACATTCATCCGTAAGATTATTATCCAAAAAATATCATAATCCAGATAAAGTGAAAAAAATTATTTTCAATTCATCGGTAATTATGATTATAAATATACTAATTGTTTCCTCAATTCTGATTTTGTTTAAAAATAATATTATCAATATAACGGGTATAGATAGATTTGAAAATCATTTAATTCTATTTTCAAGCTCAATCATTCTTATGGGTATAATTAGCTTACAAAATTTTTTAAGACAAACAGTTACTGGAATTGGGGAGTTTATAAAATCAAATTTTTTATTTAGTATTTGTGAAATATTAAGAATTTTTCTAATTCTTATATATATCAATGAATTATCTGTATATAAATTGATATTGTTTCAAATAATATCATTTTCAATACTAATAATATTATATTTTTTATTTCTTTTACAAAAAAAACTCATAAAACCATTTAAAATTTCAAAAGATATATTTATTGAAATTTTTGATTTCAGTAAATATATGGCTGGAATTAAATTTTTTAATTTAGGTTTCATCCCTGTTGTTAAAATCATTATTTCTAATTTATTTGGAATCATATATCTTGGAATATTCGAATTGAGTTTTAGAATTGTTAATTTTGCTGTAGGAATATTTGCAAATATAATCTTTTTTATGTTCCCTAAAATTAGTTCTGAAGAAAATAACTTATCTTTTCTTAAGAAGTATCTGAAAAAGGTTCAGCAAATAGCTATTATTGGGATACCGTTCTTTCTAATAATATTATTTTTAATTATTTATTTTAAAGATCCGATTGCAATTTATATTACAAAAGCGGTTAACGATATTTTTATATATTCACTAATTGGAGGATTAACTTATTTATTTATTGAAATTATTGATCAACCTCTAAGAATATTTTTACTTGGTACAAATCGTCCTAAACTTGTTCTTAGTATGTTAACCATTCAAGCTTTCACAACATTTTCATTTTTTATATTCTTTAATAATGAATATTTATATTTAATTAGCGGTTTAATTACTGGATTACTTTTTTCAAAAATAATTTATTTAAAAATTTTATCACAATCCTAATTCCAATCTAAAATAAGGAATGGTTTTATTTAAACCATCAATGAGGCTAGTTTTAGGAGTCCAATTGAAGTATTCATTGACTTTATTTAAGGAAGGTTTTCTTTTCTTGGGGTCATCTTCAGGCATGTCTAAATAGATAATTTTAGATTTTGAATTTGTTAGTTGAATAATCGTATCCGAAATTTTCTTTATTGATACTTCTTGATTATTGCCAAGGTTAAATGGATTATCAGGGAAAATACTTTTTTCTAGACAACTTATAAATACCTCTAATGAATCTTGAATATAGCATAAAGATCGAGTTTGATTGCCATCACCATAGATAGTGATATCCTTGTTTTGTAGTGCTTGACATATAAAATTTGATACAACACGTCCATCATTGATATCCATATTTTCTCCATAAGTATTAAAAATTCGAGCAATAGCAATGTTTAGATTATATTTTTTTTTATACATATATGCTAATGTTTCAGTTGCACGCTTTCCAACATCATAGCAAGATCTTGGCCCAAAAGTATTAACATTTCCAAAATATGATTCATCTTGTGGATGCACTAAAGGGTCACCATAAATTTCACTGGTAGAGCAATGAAATATAGGAGTATTATTTTTTGATGCAGACTCCAAAATATTAGAAAAACCTATAACAGAAGTATTAAAAGTAAATAATTCATTGCTTTGATATCTTGGTGGCGAAGCAGGACAAGCAAGATTATAAATAAAATCATAGTTATAATCTTTAATCTTAATGATATCATCACAAATAAAATCTAAGTTGTTATACCGAATGTCAAATTTTTTTTCTTTAGAAGAATATAAATTATCAATTATAGTTACATAATAATTTTTATTATTAATTAATCTCTGAACAAGATTCGATCCGATAAATCCCATTCCGCCTGTAACTAATATTTTTTTCATATAATGATTTTAGTTTTTATTTTTCTTTTTCTAAAAGAAAAATTGATATATTTTAAAAAAAAACAACGATGGAAGATATAAGATTATCAGATTTTACAAACTATTTTTCTAATACTAAGAAAATATATCAAAGAATATTCCTTATGGGATTATTTTTATGTGTTATAATAACCTATTTTATAACTCCTCGATATGAATCACATACTACATTTGTTCCTCAGTCTAGTGCTAATAGTCTGGGTGCCCTAGACTATACTTCAAAGAGCCTTGGCCTTAATTTGGGATCTTTTTCAGAAGGATCATCACCAATATTAAATACACGTACATATCCAATTATTCTAACAAGTCATTCTTTTTTAGACAAGATACTAGATGAAAAATTTGAATCGGAACAATATGGAGAAGAAAGCTTAAGAACAATACTATATAAATATGCTAATATATCTACAGAAGATGACCTAGAGGCAAAAAATGATGCATACGAACTTTTAACAAAAAAATTAATCAACGTAAAGACTGATAATATAAATAGTTCAGTTACAATTACTCTTTCATTTTATGAAAAAAAATTAGTAACAGAAATGCTTAATAGAATATTAGAAAATTTAAAAGAGTTTCAGAACAATCTATTACAAAAAAAGGCTAAAGATAAGTCAAAATACCTCGAAGAAACTATTGTAATTAAAAAAGAACAATTAGCAAATGCAGAAGTATTACTACAAAAATTTTTAGAAGCAAATAAAACTCAAACATCTCCAGCACTTTTAGTGGGAAAAGAAAGGCTTGAAAGAAATCTGCGTGCAGCAGAAAATATATATATACTGTTAACGGGACAGTTAGAAATGTCAAAAGTTGAAGAAATTGAAAATTTAAATAGAGTTCATATTATATCTACTCCTTCGGAACCTTTTGAAAACCATTACCCTAGTTATATAATAAATATAATATTCTTTTTGCTCTTTTTTTTATTAGTGTCATTTTGTATGGCGATGTTAAACATTAGAGTATTTGATAAAAGTTGAAAAAAAATTTTGCATTTCTTTCGCTTTTTTTATTATTTGGATTTGTAATTTTTAATATAGGTTTTTCAACAATTGGAGTGTTTGGAATTCCTTTTTTCCAATTAGTATCTTTATTAACTTGTGTTCTCCTTGTTTTATTTTATCCTAAATCATTCTCCAAGTTTCCAACAACACTGATCTATGCCTATTTAATACTATTATTATACTCAGGAACAATTTTTATAATATCCTTATTCAATGGATATCCTTTTTTGCGTGTAATACAAGATTTTGAGATGATATTTGATATGATGTTTATAATAATAGGATTTTTTCTTGCAGGTCAATTTGGAAAAGAAGGAATTAAAAAAATACTTACAATTCTGTTTATTACATGTTTTTTGAGTGGATTAATTATATTTATTTTTGGAGAAGCAATTACAAATTTTTCACCAATGGTAGGTATTTATAGACCTATTCCTTTATTTGGTAATGTCGTGGGTTATTTCTACATAGTGGCATCAGGAGCATTTTACTTTTTATATGTAAATCCGATGAAAAATTTTAATTCAATACTATTTGCATTGCTTTGTGTAACATCTTTATTCCCACAAAAAAGATTTTCAATTATTATTATTACTGTTTTTATCTTTAATTATCTTTTATTCACAAAATCAAATAAAAAAATTCAATTGATAGGAGGTTTGTTTCTATTGTTTTTATTTATTTCTTTTGTAAGTATTTTTAACATTGAAGGACCTAGGGGATTATTTAATTTTGAATTTTTTTCAACCTTGTACTCAAGCATTTTATTAAACCCTGAAACAGAATTTTCTGGAGGAATTTTTTGGAGATTTAATGTGGCATTTGATTCTTTATCAAAAATGGAAAATATATATCATTATTTATTTGGTATAGGTTTTGGACAACCTTTATCAAATTTAGTCAATCAATCTACTGGGCTTATCACAAGACAAACACATATATTTTTCTTAGATACTCTAATAAGACTTGGTAGCTTTGGAATATTGATTATGATTAATTTTTTATACTTAATTCTAAGAAATATCTATTTAAGTTATGAAGAAAGTAAAATATCAAACTGGTTTTTTATTACTATATTACTTTGTATAGCATGCGCACAATCTAATCCACTTTTGCAATATGTTCATATGTCATTTCCGATATATGTATTTGTTGGTATGGCAATATATTTAAGTCGAAAATGATTCTTCAAAAATATCGAGCATAATATGTGATAAAGTAATATGTGCTTCTTGAATTCTCGCAGTATTGTTTGATGGAACACAAATAGCTATATCAACTATATCTTTAGCCATTCCACCATCTATACCAGTAAAAAGAATTGATTTTAAACCTATTTTTTTAGCTGCTTTGATTGCATTAACAACATTTTGAGAATTACCAGATGTGCTATATGCAATTAATAGATCGTCTTTTGATGCTAAACCAAACAATTCTCTCGAAAAAACTTGATTATAATCATAATCATTAGCTATTGCTGTTATTGAACTTAGATTTGAACCTAGAACAACACCTTTAAGTGAACGACGTTCGGTCTTAAATCTTCCTGTTAATTCAGCAGCAACATGCTGTGCATCTGCTGCGCTACCTCCATTACCACAAAAAAATATAAAATTATTGTTGTTAATAGTGGTTTTTATATGATTAATAATATCTAATAGATTGGCAATTATTTTTTCATCACTAAGAATTTCTTCTTTAGTTGTAATTGAATCTTTAAGAATAGATTTAATATTATTAATCACAAATTATTTTTTACTAATCTCAGATGAAATCCAATGGAATGTCGTTTCCATACCTTTCTTTAACGGATAATTCGGTTCCCAACCAATTTCTTCTCTAAAAAGTTTATTATCTGAGTTTCTTCCTCTAACACCTTCAGGAACAGGGAAACCATATTTTTCTTCAAATTCTTTACCTGATAAATTATTAATACTTAAGTTTTTACCTGATAAATCTATCGCAATTTGTGCTAATTGATTAATTGTAACCATTTCTTCAGAACCAATATTTATAGGATTAGTGAAATCTGATTCCATTAATTTTTGTACTGCTTCAATACATTCATCAATATACAAGAAAGATCTCGTTTGTAAACCGTCCCCCCAAACTTCTAAAGATGAACCATCATCAGTCAATGCAGCTTTTCTACACATTGCTGCTGGAGCTTTTTCTTTACCTCCATCCCAAGTGCCATCTGGACCAAATATATTATGAAATCTCCCAATTCTCACATTCAATCCATAATTTCTTTCAAATGCTTTGTAAAGACGTTCACTAAATAATTTTTCCCAACCATATTCGCTATCTGGCTCTGCAGGATAAGCACTATCTTCAGAGCACATAGGATTATCAGGATCTTCTTGATTATATGCTGGATACATACATGCAGAAGAAGAGTAAAAAACTTTTTTTACGCTTTTTTTGACTGATTCATGAACAACATTCAAATTTATTAAACCAGAATTGTGCATTACATTTGCATCATTGTCACCGGTAAAAATATATCCTGCTCCACCCATATCAGCTGCAAACTGATATAATAAATCCATATCTTTATCAATAACATGAGCTACTAAATTAGGATCTCTAAGATCACCAATAACAAAGTCATCTGCTGCAGATTCAGAAAATTCTGTATTTTTCAAATCTACAGATCGGACCCAATAGCCCTCATCCTTCAATCTTTTAACCATGTGGCTACCAATAAATCCTCCACCGCCCATTACAACTACTTTTTTCATATCGCTCCAAATTTAAGTTTATTTATGAATAGGCAAACATAAAAAATAAAAATCAAAAAAAGTATAATAAGTTATATTTTAATTATATTTTCTCATTAAAAATGAATAATAAGAAATTAGATTTTATTGTGGTAGGAACTGCAAAAGCTGGAACAACATCACTTTTTCATGTATTAAAAAATCATCCTGATATATTTATTCCCGAAAAGAAAGAAATGAATTTTTTTAATCACGGCACTGATAGCAAGATTGGCCCGAATGAAAAATATCTTAATGACTATCCTTTAGAAATTGAAAATATAAACCAATATTTTGATTACTACAAAAATAGTAAAAAAATTAATGGAGATATTAGCCCTGTATATTTATATAACTATAAAACAACAATAAAAAATATTAAAAAATATTGTGGTGATGAAATTAAGATAATTATTATTTTAAGAAATCCAATAAATAGAGCATATTCTCAATATATGCATGCAATAAGAGAAGGTTGGGAAGATAAAAATTTCTACAATGCATTAATGGATGAAAGAGAAAGAGAGGCAAATGGCATATCTTATAATTTTTATTATGCAAAATTTGGTAATTACTATCTACAAGTAAAAGCATTCATTGAAGAATTTAAAAATGTAAGGATATATTTTTATGAAGAATTATTTAATGATATTTTTTATAAAGATTTATTTGAATTTTTAGAAGTAGAAAAAATAAAAATAAAAAAAACTCCTCAATTAAATAAAACTGGAACACCAAAATTATTTTTTCTGAAGAAAGTTTTAGATGTTTTAAAATCAATAAAAATTCTTAAAATATTTATAGAATACTTAGGGTTGAAAGATTATTATTTGAAGATAAAATATTGGAACCTAAAAAAAGATAAAATGGATAATACATCTTATAATTATCTTAAAAAATATTTTGAGGATGATATTAAAAAATTAGAAAAATTATTAAATCGTAATTTAGACTTTTGGAGTTAATTTTTGTATAAAAAATAGGAGTATTAAATGTCTATAGGTATTATAGGTCTTGGTTATGTTGGCACAGCATTATTAGAAGGTTTTAATGATATAATAGAAATCTTCACTTATGATAAATTTAAAAATTCAACTGAAGATAATCTTCAATCATTAGTAGATAAAACTGATATAGTATTTGTTTGTGTTCCTACACCAATGAAAAAAGATGGATCATGTGATTTATCAATAATCAATAATGTTTTAGAGGAAATTAATGATTGTTCTAAAACAAACTTAATCACAGTAATTAAATCAACAGTTGAGGTTGGGTCAACAATATCATTTCAAAGAAATTATAGAAATTTAAAATTAGTATTTAATCCAGAATTTTTAACAGAAGCAAATTTTATAGATGATTTTAAAAATCAAAATTTTATTATTCTTGGGTCTGATAACAAAGATATAAAAAAATTAGAGGAATTATATAGTTCTTCTTTCCCAGATGCAAAAATTATTATAAGCAATTCAAATGAAGCTGAATTAGCCAAATATTTTATTAATTCGTTTCTTGCAGTAAAAGTTTCATTTGCAAATGAAATATATTCTCTTTGTGAATCAATGAATATAGATTATAAAAAAGTAGTGGAGTTGGCAATCAATGATTCTAGAGTTGGTGCAAGTCATTTACAAGTTCCAGGACCAGATGGTAAATTAGGATATGGAGGGTCTTGTTTTCCAAAAGATATTAATAGTTTAATTAAAATATTTTCAGATAATAATGTAGAATCTCATATTCTTCAATCATCTTGGAACAGAAATAAAAAAATAGATAGGCCAGAAAGTGATTGGGAACAATTAATAGGTAGAGCAGTATCTGAAAATGAAGATTAAAAAAATAGCTATTCTTGATATTGGAATTTCTCAAATTAAATTAGAACAAATTTCTTCATTTATTAAAAATTGTTTTGATAAAAAAAAATATGGATATGTAACCATTACCGGTGCTCATGGCTTAATTGAATCTACAAAATCTGAAAAAATAAAAAGGGCACATTTAAATTCTCTACTTAGCGTTGCTGATGGAATGCCTTTAGTGTGGGCTAGTAAATTAAAAGGATCTAATCAAATTAATAGATGTTTTGGACCAGATGTTTTTGACCATATTTTGAATGATGAAATCTTGTCAAAAAAAAACCATTTTATATATGGTGGCAATGAAAATGTTGCTGAAAAATTAAAAAAGAAATTAGAAGATAAATATAATGCAAATGTTGTTGGAACTTTTACGCCACCATTTAGGCCTCTTAATAATGAAGAAAGGAATAGCTTATGCAATAAAGTTTCTCAAACAAATACAGAAATTATCTGGGTTGGACTTAGTTGTCCAAAACAAGAGGTATTTATGTACGAAAATTTTGAAAAGTTGGATGTCAAATTTATGTTTGGAATAGGGGCAGCTTTTGATTATCAATTGGGGACAATTGTCCCAGCGCCAAAATTAATACAAAAAAGTGGTTTAGAATGGTTATACAGATTAATTCAAGAACCAAAAAGACTCTATAAAAGATATTTAGAAATTGTTCCTAAATTTATTTTTTTGTTTGTTCTAGAATTATTAAAAAGAAAAAATTAATAGATGATAAAATTATTTATTAAAAGATTATTAGATTTACTTTTTTCGATTCTTGCAATTTTATTATTAATGATTCCTTTTATTATTATAAGCGTAATAGTAATGATTGAGTTGAAATCATTTCCAATATTTATTCAAAAAAGAAACGGTAAAGATTTAATAAAATTTCCACTATATAAATTTAGGACCATGACAGTCAAAGAGGATGGTATTAATTTGTTTGCTCAAGCTAGTCAAAATGATGACAGAGTAACAAAATTTGGAAAATTTTTAAGAAAATCTTCAATTGATGAAATTCCACAATTTTATAATGTTTTTTTAGGGCATATGAGCATTGTAGGCCCTAGGCCTCATCCTATTATGTTAGATGAATCTTTTCAAAAAAAAGTTCCAAATTATTTAAAAAGATATAAGGTAAAACCTGGAATTACGGGTTTAGCACAAGTAGAAGGATTTAGAGGAGAAACTGACACTCTCTATAAGATGGAGCAAAGAATAAATTTTGATTTAAAATATATTAAAAATCAATCTACATTATTAGATATTATTATTATGTTTCGTACATTAAATGTCTTATTTAAAGGTAATTAATAAATATTTTTTTAAATTTTTATCTTTAAAGGGCCCATAGCTCAATGGTAGAGCAACGGACTCATAATCCGCAGGTTCGGGGTTCAAATCCCTGTGGGCCCACTCATGAGCACACATTCTTTCATAGTAAATCCAAAAAATGAATCTATTTTAATCAATATTAACGGAAAATTTTTCAGAAGAAACGAAGCAAAAATATCAGTTTTTGATAGCGGTTTTTTACTTGGAGATGGAGTATGGGAAGGAATTAGACTTCATCAATCTGTTTTAGTTTATATTGAGG
>CAZYIL010000050.1:0-10189 GCA_964646945.1 uncultured Marinoscillum sp.
ATTTAGATGGTTGGAAAAAACATGGCACAGAGTTATGGTATGTTGAAGATGATGAATTAGTTTCAGAAAGTGGCTCAAATAAAGAATACAAAAATTTAATAACAAAAAAAAATTATTATAATTTCTTTCTTCATCTTGAATTTAAACAAGAATCAAATGGCAATAGCGGGATTTTTTTTAGATCCACAATTGATGGCACTAAGATTTCAGGATGGCAAGTTGAAGTGGCCCCAAAAGGAAATTTTACGGGAGGAATATATGAATCTTACGGTAGAGGTTGGTTGGTTAAACCCGATAGTATAAAAGATGATTATCTAATTGAAGGGGATTGGAATATCATGGAAATTAAAGTAGAAAATTCAGAGGTTACTACTTGGCTTAATGGAAAACAGATGGTTTATATTAATGATGAAAAAATTCTAAATGGAAGGGGAGGTTTAGCTTTACAAATTCATGATGGTGGTGGAATTAAAGTAAGATGGAAAAATATATATTTAAATCAATTATAATCTTTTAATACGTAATTTTTTTTGATTTTATTCCATCTTCTATTGATGTAATTATTGGAGTTAATTCTCTAGAAAATTCTTTAAAATATTTTTTAGAAATTATTTCAATATAATTTTCAACAAAATCTTCTCTTATAAGATTAATTGTACAGCCTCCAAATCCTCCACCCATCATTCTTGATCCAAGAATTTCTTTATATTTTTTTGAGCAATTAACTAAGTAGTCTAATTCTTCACAACTTACTTGATATAAATCTTTTAGTCCCTTATGAGAGTTATACATAAATTTCCCAAACTTGTTAAAATCTAAATTCTTAATTAGCTCAATTGATTTTAATACTCTATGATTTTCTTGGGAGACATATAATGCTCTTTTAAATTCATTTCCTTCTAATATTGATTCACAATTATTTATGACTTTTTCAGGAACTTCGGCCAAATATTTAAATTTGATGTATTTTTTAGAAATCTTTTCAAAAGCTTTTTGACATTCTTTTACTCTATCATTGTATTTAGTAGATGACAACTCGTGTGGTACATTGGTGTTTAATAGAAGAAATTTATATGGTGAAAATTTTGCATTGATCATTTCATATTTTAATGAATGACAATTTAATAGTATTAGCTTATCTCTTTTTCCTTTTAAAATTGTAAACTGATCCATAATTCCACCTTTGAGTCCTATAAATTGATGTTCAACATTTTTTGATATTTGTATTATATCTAAGAAAGAGAATCTAAGATTAAACAGATCACTTAATCCTTTAATAAAACCACATACTAAAGCTGAAGATGAACTTATTCCAGAGCTTACAGCTAAATCACTATCTATGATACACTCAAATCCATTTAGTTTATTCTTCTTTAACTTGACTATATAATAAACTACTCCAATTATGTAATTTTCCCATTTAGTATTTCTTTTTTTTATTTCCTGTTTTAAATCAATTTCAATTGATTTGTTGAAATGTAAAGATTTAATTTTTCCTATAGGCTTATAATTTTTTTTGAAAAATAAAATTATTTTCTTGTCTATTGCAGCTGGTAAAACAAAACCACCATTGTAATCTATATGTTCACCTATTAAGTTGATTCTACCTGGGGATTCTATAATAATTTCAGAATTAAAATCTTTTATTTCTTTCAAATTTTTATTTTGCATTTAAATTTAATTAATATTAGTTTTTATATGTCATGATATTACGTAAATGAATTTTTCTATTATAAGAATTTTTATTTTATTATATATTTTTTCTTGTTCTGATTTAGATAAAGATAAAAAAATAAAAAGACCTAATATACTATTGATTGTTGCTGATGATCTTGGATATACTGACTTAGGCTGTTTTGGAAGTGAAATAAACACCCCAAACATTGATGTCCTATCAAGAAAAGGAGTTATTTTTTCAAACTTCTATACCTCACCTTTGTGTGCACCAACAAGAGCAATGCTTTTATCTGGAAATAGTAATCATATAGCTGGAATGGGTATTCAGGGTTTTAAATCAGAACTTTTTGGGTATGAAGGGCAATTGACTGAAAGAATAATGACCATGCCATCTCTACTTCAAAAATCTGGTTATCATACTTATATTGCTGGAAAATGGCATTTAGGTAGTGAAGTAAATTCAGACCCTATAAACAGAGGTTTTGAAAAATCATATGTTTTACTTCCAGGTGCCGGAAATCATTATTCTAATAGGAAAGTGATAAAAAACTACTCGGATTCTTCCTATTCAGAAAATGGCAAGAGAATTAAGTGGGAGGATGGAAACTATTCTACGGATTTTTATACAGATAAGATTATTGAATATATCAAAGGCAACAAAGATAAAAATAAACCATTCTTTGCTTTTGCTACCTACACATCACCTCACTGGCCACTTCAGGTTAATGAAAAGTTTTCAAGTAAATACAGAGGTATTTATGATAAAGGTTATGATGAATTAAAAATTGAGAGATTTAACAACTTAAAAAGATTAAAAATAATTCCTTCAGATGCATTAATTCCTGAAAGTCATAGCAGATTAACATCTTGGAAGGACTTGTCTGAACAAGAAAAAAAAATTGAATCAAAAAAAATGGAGATATATGCTGGAATGGTAGAAAATCTTGATTTTAATGTAGGAAGAATTCTCCATTTTTTAAAAGAAATAAATGAGTATGAAAACACGTTAATTATTTTTATGTCTGATAATGGAGCAGCAGGTGAGGATTTTTATAACAATCCTATTTATGGCCCATATCTAAAGAAAAACTTCACAGTTAAGTATGATGATATGGGAAAAGAAAATTCTTTTATTTCCTTAGGAACGGGTTGGGCTGAAGCGAGTAGTGCACCTTTTAAATATTTTAAAGGATTTTCTACTCAAGGTGGTATTGTTTCCCCAATAATTATGAGTGGTTATGGAGTTAATAGGAAAAATGAAATTTCAAATGATTTTGTAACTCTATTGGATATCACACCAACATTTTATGAATTTGCTAGTGTAAATTATCCAAATCAATTAAAATATCCTTTACTCGGGGTTTCTTTGAAAAAATATTTAAATGGTGTTGAAAATCAGATCCATGATGATGATTATGTATTTGGCTTTGAACATAGTGGTTATGCATTTATTAAAAAAGGTAATTGGAAATTAGTTAATTACGATTCTCCATTTGAAGTTGATAATTTTAAACTTTATAATGTTAAAACTGATATAAGTGAATCTAGAGATTTAAAAATAGATCAAATTGAAAAATATCAAGAACTTCTTAACGAATGGAACAGATTTTCTAAAGAAAATCACATCATAATTCCAACACCTTATACTGATAACATTAATTAAAAGTTAAGATCAAAATCTTTATTTTTAAAAAAGTTATTTAATATGTTTTTAATTCCAGAAATTTCATCTGTTAGGTGAATAAGATCAAGATCTTTTTTTGAAATTAATTTTTCTTTAAGTAATGTGTTTTTTATCCACTCTAACAAAGGTTGATAATGTTCTTTTCCAAATAAAATAATTGGAAATACTTTGGATTTATTGCATTGAATTAAAGTTAAAGCGTTAAAAAACTCATCTAGTGTTCCAAAACCACCTGGCATAATAATGAAGCCTTTGGAATATTTTTGAAACATTAACTTTCTGATAAAAAAATAATCAAACTTTAATAGATATTCTTCGTCTACATATTTATTAGTGTATTGTTCAAAAGGTAGATTTATTCTAAGTCCAACTGAAGTTCCATTGTTTTCTTTAGCCCCTTTATTACCAGCTTCCATAATTCCTGGTCCTGCTCCAGTTATTACACCAAATCCAAGCTTGGATAACATTTTAGCTATTTCTACAGTTTTTTTATAATCTTTATCTTCTTCTTTTATCCTTGCAGATCCAAATATTGAAACGCAAGGGCCTATTTTTAATAATTTTTCAAAACCATTAACTGTTTCAGAATTATATTTTAAAATTCTCCACGCGTCTTCAGTCATTTTTTTATTCCATTTTAAGTCCATATTATTTTTTTATTCTAGCATTAACAAAAACTTTTTTTCATTAATATCGTTATATTAGCATTTGAATTAAAGTAATTATTATGAAAAATTTTAATATTTATCAACTTTTTTCTTTTTTATTTTTACTCTTTGTCACCTTTTCTTGTAGTGAAATGGAAGATCTATTTGTATTAGAGGGAGAGGATCCAAAGGATATAGTTGTGTTTCAGCTAGATAATGAATATTTAGCTTCTGAGGCACATGATTATATTGAGTTATTTTATCCTACTACTATATTGGACAAATCTTATATAGTGGTTGGTTTAAAATCTTTTGGATTCGAAGCTGTTTTAGATAATACTGAGAGTTTATCTTTTGATGAAGATGGTACCCATAAGTACAATAGAAAAGAAAAATCTACTAAAGAGAACTTAAAAAATGGGAAGAATGGAAAATGTGATTCTAAATGTAAACATAGAGATAAGATTGAGGAAGTTAAGATGACTGATCTTCATGCCTCAATAATTGAATATTTAGATAAAGAATATTTAGATAGTATGTACAATGGATCTTATGTTTTAGACTCTGTAGCTAAGGCTGGTAAGTTTAGTATCGATAAAGATAAAAATGGGACAAAGGAAACGGTTTTTGTTGTTCGTTTAAGAGGTGTTAAGGGAGTATTTTACTTTAATGATAAAGGTGAGTTTCTTAAGAAAGATGATCATAAGTTTAAAAGACATTGTAAAAAAATACGTCATTTAGACTTATTAAAATCAATTAAAACATACATTGAAAACAATCATCCTACTCATGTAGTTACTCATGCTAGAAAAGTAAGAACAAAAGATGGTGATATAATTTTTATAGTTAAGTTAATATCGAGAGACAAAAAGGAATCTATCGTTTTAAAGTTTGATAAAGATGGTAATTTGATTGTCTAAAAAGAACTAGCTTAATACAAAAAAAAACTCTAATGTAACTGTTAGAGTTTTTTTTTGCATTAATTTGTGATTGATGAATTGGAATTGTAGACATACTTGGAAAAAAGCTTCAATAAACACATTGTGGTGTTTAATTGGTTGTTCAATAGGTGATTTTGGAACAATACTTTTTTTTCAATTCACTGAATATAGTTTACCCACATCTTATATTATGTCACTTGCAATAGTTAATGGTATAATAACTTCTATTATTTTAGAAACATTAATTCTTAGTTTTACTCAGCCTTTAAATATTGCTTTTAAAACAGCAGTTGGAATGTCTTTAATAAGTATGATTTCAATGGAAATTTCTATGAATTTAGTTGATTACTTAATGACAGGAGGAGCTATAATAAATATTTATACTATTCTTCCAATGCTTTTAGCAGGATTTTTAACACCTTTACCTTATAATTATTATAGGCTTAAAAAATTTCAGAAAAGTTGTCATTAAACTAATCAATGATTTCTTGAAAACGAATTGCATTTCCACCTCCAGGAGCTAAAAACAAATCTAATTTAGTTTTACCATCAACTTCTTTGGAATAGATTTTATATTCCATTGGGTTGTTTTTCCAATTTGTATCATTTGAATCTGAATAAATAGTAGCTAAATATTTTTTATCATCATCTAAGAAAGAAAGAGATACTGAAAAATTTCTTTCTTTTTCATTAGTTATAGAACCAAAATACCAATCCCCAGAATTCATATCCTTTCTTGCTATAGAAACATATTCTCCTATTTTGCTATTTATTATTATTTTATTATCCCAATCTACTGGTACATTTTTTATAAAATCAAAAGCATCTGGATGCTTCATATAATGTTCAGGTAGATCAGCAGCCATTTGCATAGGAGAGTAGTAAACAACGTATAATGCCAGTTCCTTGGCTATGGTTGATGGTATAATAGCTTTTTTGTCAATAATATTTGATTCGGGATTAGTGTATCTAAAGTTATTTAGTTGAAAAACTCCAGGTGTATAATCCATTGGTCCAGCTAATAATCTAGTAAAAGGAAGCACTGTTGCATGATTTATACCATTAGTAGCAAAGCCATTAAATTCTTGACCTTTAGCCCCTTCTCTTGAAATATAATTAGGGTATTTTCGTCTAATTCCTGTATCTTTTATTGGCTCATGTGTTATAATATTTAACTTATATTTAGAAGCTAATTCTATAACTTTTCGGAAATGTCTTACCATATATTGTCCATGATGCCATTCGCTTACAATCTCACCTTTTTCGTTTTTTCTTTTTATATTTTTACTAACATCGTTAACGTATCCAGTTTTAATATTTTTAATTCCATGTTCATTGTAGAATTGAAATGCTTCTTCTAATTGATTTTCATAATTTTCAATTTGACCACCTGTTTCATGGTGTCCTACTAGAAAAATATTTCTTTCTTTTCCATAATTAAAAATCTTATTTATATCAAAATCAGGTTGAGTTTCTGTAAAACTAAATTTTTCACCTTCACCTTTACAACACCAATCAGGATGCCAACCTATATTCCATCCTTCAACTAACAATCCTTCAAATCCATTTTTTGAAGCAAAATCCATATATTTTAAGACTTTGTCTGTATTTGCTCCATGATGTTCCGAGAGCCACCATGTTGACTCATTTGTTCCAATCATTTCCCACCATATTCCCATATATTTTCCTGGTTTTACCCATGAATAATCTATCGATTCATCTGGGTCTTCATTTAGATTTAAGATTAAATTAGAATTAAGTAATCCAGAACTATTGTCAGATATTTGAATAGTTCTCCATGGGGATTTAATAAACTTATCGGCCTTTACTTTTATTCCATCTGACCAAGGGTATAATTCTGTTTCTAATAAACCTTTACCTTTTGGAGCTAGTGTCATGCTTGAATAATCAGTTAGATCAGCTTCATGTATGCTTAGATAAATTCCGTTGTCTTTTTTAATAGTTAAAGGTGTATGAGCAGCATTTATTCCAATAGAATCAAATCTTATATCTTCAACTTTCTGTGAATATATTTCTTTTGATATATCATCAATAGGTGTTTTTGCATATAGAAACTCATACCTTCTATATGAAAATGCTGGAATCCACCATGCTGTATCATTTTTGCTTAGTTTAAATTCTGTTTTTTCATTGACTATATCGTAATTAGTTATGCTGTTTTGATTATCTATTTCATATCTGAATCCTATGCCATCATTAAATAATCTAAAAGTTATTTTTAATTTAGAATTTCCTTGACCTAAGGTTATGTTTAGTTGATTATATTTAGAAAGAATCTTTTTATGTTCTCCAAAGAGTGGTTTCCAAATTGAATTATGAGATTTTTTAATTGAACTAATTAATTTGAAATTTCTATCTAATTTTTTTTCTTCTTTAAGTATTATCCCGAGTTTTGACTTTTCTATAACTTGTTTGTTGTTTTTATTTATTTTATAATATGGTGAACCGTTTTTTAGTAAAAATTCCAATTTGATTTTGCCATCGGGAGAATTCAAACTGATTAAATTTGTTCTTTTATTACATGATATTAATAATAAAGAGAATAATATTAAGATATAAGCTTTCATTTTTTATGTTTTAAAAAAAGTAAATATAATTAAGTAAACGTAATGAGAACCTTGTTTATAATATTTATTATCTCTTTTTCAAATCTATGTTTTTCTCAAAATTTCTTAGAGTTAAAAAAATTAGGAAAGAAAAAAAAAATCGAGTTTTATGTAGGAGAAGAAATAAGATTTAAATTAAAAAATGATGAAAATTTTTCAAGAGCATATATAACGGGTGTATATGATGGATATATGAATTTAAATAGAATTAAGATCAATTTTGAAGATATTGAAAGGGTAGATATTAGAGAGAAAAGTTCTAATACATTTATAGGTATTGGTAAAACACTTTTCGTAGTAAGTTTAGGATATTTGACTATTGATCTTGTAAATCTAACCGTTGTACAGGGAATTAGTTTAAAAAATGCATTTAATCAAAATCAAGCTTTAATTTCCTTTTCTGGTTTAACTTTAGGAATATCATTGCAATTTATAAAAAAAAAATATTTTATAAATAAAGGTTTAAATAGAGTAAGAGGTAAAAAATATTTTTGATATGAAATACTATTTTATTGTAATTTCAACTTTGTTGGTGGCATTATTGCTTTCTATTTTTACATCTCAAAATACTTTAATTTATAATAATATACCTGCTATATACTACAGTTTTATAATAATTTTTATTATTCAGTGGATTGGGTTTTTTCCTTCTTTTTATTTTAAAACTGAACACTATTTTGATCTAATTGGCTCTTTCACATTTATTATAACTATATTTTTTTCTTTCTTTTTAAAATATGATTTTATAGATCGTTTACCCAACACAAGATCTTTGTTTTTTCTATTTGCTATATCCATATGGTCTATTCGACTAGGTTCTTTCCTTTTTTTGAGAGTTAAAAAACAAAAAAGAGATGTTAGGTTTGTTGAAATAAAAAAATCTTTTTCAAGGTATTTTATGACTTGGAATTTACAAGGGTTATGGGTTTTTATGTGTTCTTTACCTGCAATTACTTCTATCTATTCAAACTTTGTTGAAATAGGGATTTATTTTTATATAGGTTCCATTATATGGACGATAGGATTTTGTATTGAAATTATTGCTGATTATCAAAAAAATGTCTTCAGTAAAAACAAAGTAAATAAAGGAAAATACATAACAAATGGATTATGGTCATTATCAAGACATCCAAATTATTTTGGAGAAATACTTTTGTGGCTAGGTATAACTATCGTTGCTTTCCCTACAATTACTGGACTTCAATATTTTTCCCTTATCTCTCCACTATTTGTATATATACTTTTAACAAGGATTTCAGGTATTAATTTTCTTGAAGCAATAGGTGATAGGAGATGGGGTAGTGATGATGGATATAAAAAGTATAAATCAAAGACTCCTATTCTTTTTCCTAGACTTTTTTAACATAAAATTTTATTTTAACTCTATTATAATTACTCCTGAACTTCCTCTAAAACCATACCGTTGTAGTTGAGTTGGTTCTTTTAATACTCTTATTTTTTTGATATCATTTGGATCTACCATATTGTATACTATAGAAAAATCATTACCAACAGGAGAGTTATTAATATAAAATAATGGGCCTTGTTGATGATTCATACTTGAAAGACCTCTAATCAATATTTTTGCATTGTCATTATTTCCAGTGATTTGAACTCCAGGGAATCTTCTTAATTGATTTGTTAGGCTTATACTTTCACTTCTGTAATTAGGTTCTTTAGGATTGTTATTAATCTTATTGGATTGATTTATTTGTGAAGTTGTTGAGCAAGAAATAGTTAATAAAAATAATATAAAATATTTTTTCATGGTTTAAGTATTATTTTCCCTTTTACTTTTCTTTCCATTACATAATTAAGAGCCTTAGAAGCTTCACTGAGATTAAATTTCTTATCAATGTATACATTTAATTTTTTTTCTTTTATCCAATGTAATAATGTTTTAAAGTTTTTGGCATTTGATCGAGGATGTTTTCTAAAAAACGCACCCCAAAAAACGCCTACTATTTGACATCCTTTAAGCAAAACCAAATTTAAAGGTATTTTAGGTATTGATCCAGCAGCAAAGCCTACGACTAAATATCTACCTTCCCATGCAATAGATCTAAGAGCAGGTTCTGAAAAATTATCTCCTACAGGATCATATATTACATTAGCTCCCTTTCCTTTTGAAATCTGTTTTACAATTTCTTTAAGATTTTCTTTGGTATAATTGATACAATAATCTGCACCTTGATTTTTGCAATAATCTAATTTTGATGTTGAAGATGCTGCTGCGATAACGATTGCACCTATTTGTTTTGCTATTTGTATTGCAGCGGTTCCTACACCACCAGAAGCACCTAAAATCAAAATAGTTTCATTCTTTTTAATTTTTGCTCTATCTACTAGTGCATGGTACGAAGTTCCATAATTAACCATAGATGCTGCTGCATCTTCATAACTTATTCCTTCTGGTATTTTGTAAGTATTTGAGCTCATCACTACTGCTTCTTCAGCATAACCTCCCCAAGTAGATCCAGCAAGAACCTTATCACCAATCGAAAAATCCTTAACCTTTTTCCCGATTTTTTTTACTTTTCCTGAAACTTCTCCTCCTGGTGAAAAAGGAAATTCTGGTTTAAATTGATATTTTCCTTGAACAATTAGTGTGTC
>CAZYIL010000051.1:0-5325 GCA_964646945.1 uncultured Marinoscillum sp.
ACACCTCCGTTAGCATCAAAAGCAGCTGCATAAAGAATGGTATCTTCCGTTCCTAAAAATTCGGATAACTTATTCTCTAGGGTTTTGTGTATATCTTGCGTCCCACAGATAAATCTAACAGAAGACATGCCGTAACCATGAGAATCTATTGATTTTTTTGCTGCATTTATTATAGAGCTGTTATAAGATAGGCCTAGATAGTTGTTTGCACAAAAGTTAACAACGTTTTTATTGTTTGTGGTGTCAATATTAGTCCCTTGGGCTGTAGTAATAATTCTTTCGTCTTTATATAAACCATCATTTTTAATATTTGATAGTTCTTTTTGTATCAGTTTTTTAAATGATTTATACATAAAAATTATTAATTTAGATTTATATCAATTATTACAAATATATTAATTAGATAGATAAGTTTTTAAGTTTTTATTATTAATGGAAAATATTTTAATCATAGGTTCAGGAGGCCAACTAGGCAGTGAATTAGAAGAATATTTAATCTCGATTTATGGAAGAGAAAAAATATTCTCTTCTGACATTAAAAAATTAAATGATAAAGCTTCTAACTTCATTTTATTAGATGCTTTAGACAAAAAAAAATTATTTGAAATAGTAAACAACAATAAAATTAAAATTATTTATCATCTAGCTGCTATATTATCTGCTAAGGGTGAGAATGATCCAATTCGAACTTGGAACATCAATATGAATACCTTATTTAATGTTTTAGAATTAGCTAGAGAGAAAATAGTTTCAAAGATTTTTTGGCCTAGCTCTATTGCAGTTTTTGGCCCATCATCTCCCAATTCTCCTGCGTTACAATCCTCAATTATGGATCCAATAACGATGTATGGCATATCAAAATTATCTGGAGAAAATTGGTGTGAATATTATAATAAAAATTATTCAACAGATGTAAGAAGTATTCGATTTCCTGGTGTTATAAGTTATAAGTCTTTACCTGGAGGAGGGACAACCGATTATGCCGTTGATATTTTTCATTCGGCAATAAAGAACAATAAATTTTCTTGTTTTCTAAAAAAAGAGACCTATCTTCCTATGATATATATAGATGATGCTCTACGTGCAATTAATAAAATTATGAAAGTAGACAAATCAAACCTTACATTGTCATCGAGTTATAATATTTCTGCTATGAGTTTTTCCCCGGAAGAACTATTTTATTCAATTAAAAAATATAAGAAAAGTTTTGAAATAAGCTATGAGCCCGATTTTAGACAAAAAATTGCTGATTCCTGGCCTAATAGTATAGAAGATTCACGTGCTAGAAAAGATTGGGGATGGAGTAAAAATTTTAGTTTGGAAAAGATGACTAAAGAAATTTTAATGAAGTTAAAAATGTAAATAATATGTTATGAATAATTATTCAAATATAAAATTAGAAGAGAATAAGATGGAGGTTATTTTAACCATAGATAGACCAAAATTTCTTAATGCTTTAAATCAACAAACATTAGAAGAAATAAATCATGCGTTTGATACTATTTCAAAGAACAAAAATCTTAGAGGCGTGATTATCACTGGCTCTGGAGACAAAGCATTTGTTGCAGGGGCAGATATAAATGAATTTTTAGGAGTAGATAAAAAGAATGCTAAAGAAATTTGTAAAAATGGTCATGCTATTTTTAACAAAATAGAAAATTTCCATTTACCAGTCATTGCAGCAGTCAATGGTTATGCTTTGGGAGGAGGTTCTGAATTAGCATTAGCTTGCCATATGAGACTTGCCACCAAGAACGCACAATTTTCACAGCCAGAAGTAAATTTAGGTATCATTCCAGGGTATGGAGGGACTCAACGATTGGCCCAATTAATAGGAAAAGGCAAAGCCTTGGAGTTGATGTGCACGGCAGAGATGATTTCTTCAGATGATGCGCTTCGTCTTGGTTTAGTTAATTATGTCTTAGAAAACAGAAAGGATATGCTTTTAAAGGCTAGTGAGCTAATAAAGACAATCGCAAGAAAAGCGCCGCTAGCAATACAAAATGTTATTAAATCTCTTAACGCTAGATACGATAGTGATAAAGATGGATTTAAAACAGAAATTGATTTATTTTCAGAATGTTGTGGAACAGAAGATTTTATCGAGGGAACGAAAGCATTTTTAGAAAAAAGATGTCCCGATTTTAAAGGAAAATAATTTAATATTGAAATTAAAAGTTATCCTTTTATTGTTAATAGACCATTCCATTTTTGGGCAAATAGTCCTACCTACTTTTCAAGGAAGTTTTGCATCATCTTCATCTTCATACTCTACTCTTTCTGAATGTAGTGGTGACAATATTCCAACTACTATTCCTTTTAATTTTTGTAGTTCTTCAAATTGTGGTGGAGCGGCTTTATGTTCTCCTGGCTCAAATTGTTATGATACTGGAATATCTATGCGGTGGCATAGTCAGAGTGAGGCAAGGCCTGATAATCTTGTTTTAACTAAACAAAATGGGACAACAGTTACCTTATCAGCAAAAACTACTGGAGATCGTGGTTGGTATGATTGGACTGGTGGTAATGATCCTAATGGACGGCATATTGCCACGAATCAAAATACGTATACTGGACATTATCCAGGGACTACTAGATATTTGAGATCTTGGTTTTCTTGGAATTTATGTTCAGTTGAATCAGAGACAATTATTGCTGCAAAGATTGAGCTTGACATTGAGACATGGTATAATACATCAGGAGGCACTGATGCTTATTCTAAAATCTGGGAGGTGTCCAATACAACTCATGCAGAAATAATTACGGAAAAAGATAATGCTCAAGGACTAGAAATATTTAAGGATATAGGGGATGGGGTTTTGTATTCTTGTCTGACAATAGTTAATAATAATCTTGGATTATATACTTTTTCGTTATCATCAGAAGCAGTTTCCAAAATTAATGCTTTGCATGGAGGGTACTTTATAGTCAGAAATAGTATAAGCTGTGAATAATTATTTTTTTAATTATTATTTTTACATGTTTTTATGAAAAGAGTTTTTTTTGTTTTTGTTATTATTATTTTCGTTTCATGTAAAAAGAATTTCATTCCAAGCGATTCTTCAGAAATAAACATTAAAGATTTTAAGGTTGAAGAGATAGATTTTAAATATTTAGTCACCAAGTCCAAATTTCAATATAGAAATGAAAATCAACTTATTAATGCCACATTAAATACAAGAATAGAGAAAGGAAAAAAAATATGGTTTTCTATAAGGGTTGCGCTTGGTTTTGAAGCAGCAAGAGGTCTTGTCACTGAGAACACACTTTGGATAATTGATAGAGTAAATAAACAGTTTATAAAGAGTTCTCCACAAGCTTTTGAAAAGGAATTTAAAATTAAACTTAACTACAATCAAATAGAATCAATTTTGATTGGAAATATGATTAATAATTATTCCGATGAAAATAATGTCATAAGAGAGGGTGATTATATTAAGATAGAACAAAGAAGTGATTCTATTCAAACACAGAATGTTATTAATCTAAGAAATTCTAAAATAGAAAAAGTTATTGTTTTTGATGAGTTAACAAATTACCTTTTGACAGTTATATATGAAGATTTTAGACCTTTAGGAAAACTGATGTTCCCAACTCAACATTCTTTTACATCGATTAGCTATTATGAGGATAACGCTTTGCCGTTAATAACAAATATTAATTTTAGTTATAACAAAGTTGAAAGAACAAATAAAACATTAAAATTTCCATTTAACGTTCCTTCTAAATATGATGTTAAGGAGCTATAATTTTTATTTAATTATTTTTGTTTTCCTGATTTCATTAAAGGGATTTTCTCAACAAACACGTCAAAGTCTAGAACAAGAGAAAGCTGAAAACATAAAAAGAATTAAAGAAGGAGAAAAAATATTAAATGAAACAGAAGTTGTTAAAAAAGCTACCATTGGAAAATTAAATATAGTGAAAAGACAAATTAATTCTAGAGTCAAATTTATTTCAAATTTAAAAGACGAACTAATTATATATAGTGAAGAAATTAATGATTTAAATAGTCTTATTGAGTCTCTTTTCAGAGATTTAAGAGAGTTAAAAATAGAATATGGAGAAATGATTTATAACTCTTATAAATCAAACTCTTCTCTAAAAAAACTTACTTTTATTTTTTCATCAGTGACCTACAACCAATTTTTTAGAAGAATTCAATATTTAAGTCAATATTTTGAAATGAGAAAAAATCAGGTTGAACAAATATCTAATGTATCTAATCAATTAGAAAAACAGCAATTAAATCTGGTGGAGAGAAAAAATAATAAAACGGATGTTTTAAATGAGGAGATCAAAGAAAGTATTGGTTTAGAAAACTTAAAACTAAAACAAAAAAAATTAATTTCAGAACTCAATCAAAAACAAAAAAAGTTAAGAAAAGAAATTGAATCAAGAAGAAAAGCATTGAAAGAATTAGATAATCTGATATCAGAAGTTATAAAGAAAGAAAACGCAAAAAGGGACATTGATGTAAGTATCTCTATTGAAGACAAAGAATTAACAGAAGTTTTCGAAAAGAATGTTGGAAAAATAAATTGGCCTGTTTTATCAGGTTTTATTTCTAATAAATTTGGTGAACATGCACATCCTATTTTAAAAAACATAAAGGTAAAAAATGATGGTATTGATATACAAACCAAAAAAGATTCAAGGGTTAGTTCAGTTTTTTCTGGAAAAATTTCTACTGTAGCTTTTATTCCAGGAATGAATAATGTGATCATCATAAAGCATGGCAATTATTTTACTTTATATGCTAGACTTAAGAATTTAAAAGTTGAAAAAGGAGATATAGTAAAATCAGGAGATTATTTAGCTGATGTGGTTACGAATAATGAAGGAACAACGGAATTACATTTTCAGATATGGAAAAATAATATAAAGTTGAATCCGGAAAAATGGATATATAGAAAATGATTTTATATATATTTAAAATTATAAAATTAGTTTAATTATGAAATTATTTTTTCTTTTAGGTATGCCTGGTGGATGGGAATGGATATTAATCATTTTCATTGTGGTAATATTTTTTGGAGCTAACAGAATTCCGGAAATATTTAGAGGTGTTGGAAAAGGTATAAGAGAATTTAAAGAAGCATCTAAGGAAATACAAAAAGAAATAGAGGATGATGATAAAAAGGGTAAAAAATAAATCCCCTTATAATCCCATTTCTTTTCTTATTTTAGTAGCAGATATTTGCTTTATGTCTTGTGGTGGAACATGTTCGATAATTTCATACCCCACGCCTCTTCCATAATTTATCGATTCAATATCAGGAATAATTATTACGGATTGGTATACTGCAGAATCAAATATTAATG
>CAZYIL010000051.1:5335-10161 GCA_964646945.1 uncultured Marinoscillum sp.
GAATAATTATAACTTTTATTCTTTTTTCTTTAATCTCTTTTGCGTAATGACTTGAAACATTATTTAGAACTTCTTGAGGGGAAAATGGATTTTTTGCATCAGCTTCAACATCTCTTATGCAGATTAACACATTTTTTCCATTTTCAAGTCTTTGATTGATTAACCATTGGTGCCCTTTATGTAAAGGTTGCCACCTACCTATGAACATAGAATATTTCATATTTTAATTAATTTTTCTGCAATCTTAGTTCATATTATCCGAATAACCAAGAAAGCCAACCAGTAGACTTTTCGTCTCCTTTTGTTTCTGATTTTATAGTACTGACAATTTTTTTTGGACTTAATCCAATAGAATTTCCTATGTGTCCAAGTAAAAATGATTCATGTTTATGGATTTTACCATCAGCTTTAATTACGTCAATTAAATCTTTAATTAAATTTTCTTTTTCTTTTTCTTTTAATGCTTTAGAGATTTTAGGTCCGTATTCTGAATGAAACTTTTGAAAAAATCCTTGTGTATCCAAATCTTTTACATTTCCATATTTATACTTATTATAAATTTTACTCGAGTTAATATTTTTGATTTCATCTTGCCCAACAGTACCATCTATTCTTGCCATTTTTACAAAACACATGCTTATTCCTTTGTTTACTATATTATCTTTATTCATGACTTTTATTTATATCTGTTATTATAAATTTATATAAAAAGATTTCTTTTAAGAAGAAAACACAAAAAATAAAAATGCATTGTTCGTTTATTAATCACTATTTTTGTAATTATTTAATCTATTTATGAGGCTAACGTTCATTTTCTCATTAGTTATATTATTTTCTTGTTCTATCAACGACAATAAATCAGATAATAGTTTTTTGCTTCCTGATGCAACAGGAATGGATAGTGAAATGATAATTGTAATGGATTCTGCCAAGTTTAAAAATGAAATTGGGAGAACTTTAATCAATATTTTTGGCGCAGATATTTATGGTTTACCTCAACCTGAACCATATTTTGATTTACGATATATAAGACCTCAAAACTTTAATAGTATATTAAAGTTTGTAAAAAATATTATCATAGTTTTTAGTTTAGAAGGCAATAGTTATTCTTCAAAACTACTTAGAAAAGAATTTAATGAGGAAGCGCTAGACAGAATTAAAAATGACACATCATTGTTCATGATTAAGAAAAAAGATCAATATTCAAAGGGTCAGGAAATTTTATATCTTTTTGGCAGTAATGATGCAGTATTATTAAATCATATTAAAAAAAATAATGAATTATTGAAAAATTTCTTTGAGAAAAAAGTGATAGAGAATACTTCAAAAAAGATATTTTCAAAAAAACAAAAAAATATATCTAAAGAATTATTAAATAGGTTTGGGTATAACATCAATGTTCCCCAAGGGTTTAGTGTGTCAAAGATTGGAAATCAATTTACTTGGTTAAGAGAAATTGATATTGAATTTGAAAAAAATATATTTATTTATTTTGAGGATTATACTTCAGAAAAAATTTTTACCAACAAGAATATTGAAAACTTAAGGAAGAAAATAGCAAGAAAATATTTAAAAGATAGTGAAGATCCTTCATTATATATGACCTATCAAAAAGAACTCCCGTTTCAAAAGAAAGAGGTTAATTTTAAAAATAATTTTGCAATAGAGACTAGGGGATTATGGAAATTAAGTGATATTTCTGGTGGCGGACCATTTATCAGCTATACCTTTGTTGATGAGAGGCTTAATAGATTATATTATATAGAAGGGTATGTTTATGCTCCTGGAAAGAAAAAAAGAGATTTAATGAGAGAAATTTATTCTATACTTTGGTCGTTTAAATTATATTAAAGCAATGATAGCATTATTAAAAGGAGATATTATTAAGATAGAACCAACTTATATAATCCTGAACGTTTCAGGAGTTGGGTATGAAATAAAAATTTCTTTACGAACATATGCTGAGATTAAGAATTTAAAAAAAATTGAGATAAAAACTCATTTGCAGGTTAAAGAAGATTCCCATACCTTATATGGCTTTTATTCTCAATCTGAGAAAATAATATTTTTGGATTTAATTTCTATAAGTGGTGTAGGTCCTAGCACAGCTATGATGATTTTATCTTCTCTCTCAGCTTCTGAGCTTCAAGAGGCAATTCTTAATGAAGATGTATTAATGATTAAGTCTATAAAAGGAATAGGATCAAAAACTGCTGAAAGAATAATTTTGGAATTAAAAGATAAAATCAAGAAAAAAGATTTTATTGAAAATAATGTAAAATTTTCTTCAGGTTTAGGCAATACTTTAAGAAATGATGCGTTAAAAGCTTTGTCATCATTGGGAATTTCTAAAGATTTAGCAAGAATAAAAGTAGATCAAATTTTAAAAGAAAAACAAGATTTATCTCTTGAGGATTTAATTAAGGATGTGCTAAAGAAATCCTAAATGATAAAATGGGATTGTTTTGAATAGAGTTTTTTTTTATATAATAATCTTATTTTTTTTAATTTGTTTCTTTGATATAGAGGCTAAAGGGTCAAATAGTATAAATTATTTGACCCTTTTACAAGACACAATTTCTAATGATTCCATTAGTAAACAAAAATACCTTCCAAGTTTTTTTTCCACATATAAGTTAAGAGATAGATATAATAACGCGTATGATGATTTATTCTTGAGTAGCCTCTTTAATATTCCTTCATCTAATATCATTAGAAGTTTAAGTATTGATACTACAATGATTTATACTTTTTCTGAATCTATAGGTAAATTTGCCTATAGGCCTGATATTGGAATCCCTTTTGAGATGTTCAGCGATTATCAAACAAGAAATATGATTAAAAATAATTGGAGTCAAAGATCAAAAGAATTAGATGGTGAAAATAGCTTGGAGGGAAGGCGGCTTATTCCTAAAATTTTTATTCCTCAAGTATTTGATCGTATTTTTGGTGGAAATTATATTGACCTTTCTGTAAATGGATTTGTAAATTTAGATTTTGGTGGAAAATTACAAAGAATAGAAAACCCTTCTATTCCAATTAGACAACAAAGAAATGGTGGGTTTAATTATGATCAGCAATTAAATCTAAATATACTTGGAAAAATAGGTGAAAAATTAAAAATTAGTGCAAATTTTGATAATAATAACACATTTGATTTTCAGAATAATTTAAAGCTTGATTATACAGGATATGACGAAGAAATAATTAAAAAAATTGAAGTAGGAAATGTAAGCATGCCTGTGAACAATAGCCTTTTAAGAGGTTCTCAAAGTCTTTTTGGTATTAAAACAGAACTCCAATTCGGTAAATTATTTGTTACAGGGATATTATCGAGACAACAAGGGAAAAGTGAATCGGTAAAAATAGAGAATGGATCGGAAGGAAGAAGTTTTCAATTGCTATCTTCGAACTATGATGAGAATAGACATTTTTTTTTAGGACACTTTTTTAGAAATAATTATGAAAAATGGCTTGCTTCACTACCTCAAATAATTTCAGGAATTAATATAACTAGAGTAGAGGTATATATTTTAAATAGAAATAATAATACAGAAACTCTGAGAAATTTCCTCGCTTTAATGGATCTGGGTGAAGGATCTGTAATTTATAAACCTGAAAATATAAATATAGGAAATGGGATAGGAGGCCCAAGTGACAATAATGCAAATAATCTATTTACTTCATTAGTTAATAACCCTAACATTAGAAATATTTCAATGGTAAATGATCTAATGAAAAACAATTTTTCTTTGAGTAATAGTCTTGATTTTGAAAAAGTGACTTCAGCAAGAAAACTAAATCAATCTGAATATAAAGTAAATTCTGAACTTGGTTATATTTCTTTATTAAGAAAATTGCAAAACGATGAGGTGTTAGCAGTTTCTTATGAGTACACTTATAATGGTAAAAGATATCAAGTTGGAGAATTGTCTGAAGACTATCAGAATAGAGAAGATGATGAAACTATTATATTAAAATTATTAAGACCTTCTAGCATTAATACAGAAACAACTATGTGGAAATTGATGATGAAAAATATTTATAGTCTTAATTCAAATCAAATAAATAATGAAGGGTTTGAATTAAGAATCAATTATAGAGATGACGCAAATGGATTTGATAATCCTAGCCTAAATGAAGGAATACTAACAAAAGACAAACCATTAATTGAATTATTAGGCCTTGATAGATTAAATAGAAGTAATGATCCTCAAAAAGATGGGAACTTTGATTATGTTGAAGGGTATACGATTAATCCAGATAATGGAAATATTATTTTTCCAGTATTACAGCCTTTTGGAGAAACTTTAGGTTCCTATTTTGAAATAAATAACGAAGAGAATTTAAAAGAAAAATATGTTTTCCAAGAATTGTATGAGTTGACACAATCCGACGCAAAAAAAATATTATCTAAAAATAAGTTTTATATTTTAGGTAAATATAGTTCTGGATCATCAAATGAAATTAGCTTGCCTGGTCTTGATATAGCTGAAAACTCAGTTGTAGTGATGTCTGGAAATATTCAACTAGTCGAAGGAAAAGATTATACTGTAGATTATAACTTAGGTAAAATAAATATTATTAATACTGCTATATTAACTTCAGGTAAAGATATAAATGTTTCTTATGAAAAAGCTGATTTATTTAATTTTCAAACTAAATGGTTATCCGGAACAAGACTTGATTATAAATTTTCTGATAAAATAAATTTAGGTTTTACTTTATTACACCTAAATGAAAGACCGGGAGGTATTAGTAGATATAGTATTGGTAGTGAACCAATAAAAAATACAAAATACGGTTTTGATTTTAGTTTTTTTCAA
>CAZYIL010000052.1:0-10044 GCA_964646945.1 uncultured Marinoscillum sp.
GTGGAGCAGCTTTATCTATAAGAAGAGTTGTAGATAAACCTATTAAATTTATTAGTACTGGAGAAAAAATGGATGCTTTAAATGTTTTTCATCCTGATAGAATGACCAAAAGAATTTTAGGAATGGGTGATGTTTTAAGTTTAGTTGAAAGAGCTCAACAAAATTTTGATGAAGAGGAAGCAAGAATGATGCAGAAAAAAATGCTTCAAAACACTTTTGGTCTAGATGATTTTCTTTCTCAATTACAAAAAATTAAGAAGATGGGAAATATTAAAGATTTAGTTGGTATGATTCCTGGTATGGGAAAAAAAGTTAAAGATATTGACATGGATAATGAATCTTTTAAACCAATTGAAGCTATTATTAATTCTATGACACCTAAAGAAAGATCAAATCCAGAAATTATTAATGGTTCTAGAAAAAAAAGAATTGCTTCAGGAAGTGGTAATTCTGTTCAGGAAATTAATCAATTACTAAAACAGTTTAACCAAATGAAGAAGATGATGAAAGTGATGAAGAAAAGTGGACCTTCAGGTATGATGTCAGCATTAGGATTAAATAAACAAAACTAAATCTATAAGTACATTACCTTTTTAATAGCCTTCATAGTTTTATCTATATTTGGAACTATTTCTTTTATTAGGGTAGGAGCATAATGAAAAGGAACATCATCACATGTTATTCTATGAATTGGTGCATCTAAATAATCAAAAGCAAATCTTTGAATATGGTGACTTATTTCAGATGATATAGAGGCTAGAGGCCAAGCTTCTTCAATGATAACTAGTCTGTTAGTTTTCTTAACAGAGTTAATTATAGTTTCATAATCAATTGGCCTTACGCTTCTAAGGTCAATAATTTCTAAATTAATATTTATCCTTTTGGCTTCCTGATACGCATCGTTTGCTATTTTCATCATTTTCCCAAATGATATTAATGTAACATCGCTTCCTTTTTGAACTATATTACACTTTCCAATTTCCAATAAATATTCTTTTTCTGGTACTTTTCCTTTATCTGCATACATTAATTCAGATTCCATAAATATTACCGGATCATTATCTCTGATTGAAGATTTTAATAATCCTTTAGCATCATGAGGATTAGATGGTACAATAACTTTAAGCCCAGGAGTATTTGCAAACCAATTTTCAAAATTTTGGGAATGTTGAGATCCCAATTGTCCAGCATTTCCTGTTGGACCTCTAAATACAATTGGAATATTAATTTGTCCACCTGACATTTGCATAATTTTTGAAGCACCATTAATAATTTGATCCATTGCTACTAAAGAGAAATTAAAAGTCATATATTCAACTATAGGCCTAAGATTATTCATTGCTGATCCTATTCCAATTCCTGTAAATCCTTCCTCAGCGATTGGTGTATCAATTACTCTTTTTTTACCAAACTCTTCTAACATTCCTTGACTAACTTTATATGCACCGTTATATTCAGCAACTTCTTCTCCTATAAGATATACATTTTTATCTCTTCTCATCTCTTCACACATGGCTTCATTTAATGCTTCTCTAAACTGAATTTCTCTCATATAACTGTAAAGTATAATTTGTTACAAAAGTATATAATATTTAATATTACTATCAAATTTCAAGATGTACTTAAAACAAAAAAGCATTCCGATGGAATGCTTTTTTTAGTGTTTATTAAAAATTTTTATTGTATAGCTTCTTTAACAGCATCTTGATGATCTCTAAATTCCAAATCATTCACGACTCTTTCCTTCCAATATTTATTAATTCCAATAGCTTCTTCTAAATATTTTGTTACAGTACTAGAATCTCCATCTCTTGCAGCACAGATAGCTAATGCATAAGCGTTACCACCATTACTTTCATAACCAACATTTTTCATTTGCTCTGCTTCTAAAATTAAAGCAGTTTTTGCATCATCAATGTTTCCTAACATGATATTTGCAATAGCTTTTTTCCATGAAACACCCCAATAATCTTTATTTGACATGGCAAGATTTTTAAGAGCAAGATCATAATGTCCTTTAGCGATATCTAAGGTACCTAAAGAGTATTGAACTCTAGTTTTCATTCGTTCACTATTTAATCCCTTAGCTTTTTCTACATGCTCATAGGCTAAATCATGATTTCCTCTATGACTATGAATAGCAGCTAGGTTTAAATGAGTTTCAGCAGTTTCTTTTTTATTTAATGCTATCTCAAGTTGAGTTTCAGCAACATCTATCAATTTGTTTTGAGCTTCAGAATTTAATTCTTCTTCTCTAGCCAAATTAATATGAATAGAGCCATAATCATTATGTGCTCTCCATGATCCTGTTTTTTTAACAGCAGCCTCATAAATTGAAGCTTTTTCATTTATACTAGGTGTTAAGGTTGCTGAAAAAAGTAATTCATCTTCTGATAATGCATCAGATGAAGCTTCTCCAGAAACTATCTTTTTTGCAATAGCTGCTATTTCATTATTAGGTTTTTTAACTTTTGCAGTCATAACCTCAGTTTGTGAAATTCGAAGATTAGGATAAATAGATTTCATTACTTTTTTATAACTAGATAGTTTTGACAAAGCTTTTTCCTTATCTACAAAATTTCCTCCTCCATTTATGATTCTTGAAATTTCAGATTTCTCATCACTATTAAGTACATCAGAATTATTTAAAGCTCCTCTCAGTGAACCCCAATCTTCCACAACAGGTTGTAAATTAAATTTGATTTTAGTTGCTTCATCTTTATAATCATACTTATCCATTTGTTGTCTATAGTATGTTTCAATTATTGCAGCTCTTTTATTAGCAAGATCATCGTTAATTTTTGTAGATCCTTCAGGTGAGTGAGAACCTAATATTTCCACACTTTTTGTTGGGTTTCTTTCAGCTACAAATGCAGAAAATTTTTCACCTCTATCACTGATTTTTTCAGATCTTTTTAGATTAGATCTTCCTTGATCAAAGAAAAAATCCACATTAAATGGAATTAATTCTTCATCCTCATTGTAGCCATGAGCTGATTTTGGAATTGAAAGATTTCTAGTTCCCAAAAATGCAGTTAAAATTGCGCCGTCTGCAACATCATAGGTTATTGTAGAGGCAGTTTCCCCACTACTCTCAAGTTTTGCAACACCAACTGCTTTAAGTTTTCCTGGATTAAAATCTTCTTGATAATCTAAACAAAATGTTTTCAGGTCAGAAGGGACAATTTTCATGGTTACTGTCTTTGTTGTTGTACTTTTACCACTGATTCTATAATTTGTTGTCGAATCAGACACATTTGAAGACGAGGTAGAAGATGCAGTTCTAGTAGCATAAATTTCAGATAAAAAATCTATTGAGCCAATTTCAATGTCATTATAAGTAAAATTAACTGTGTAGCTAGTACCTTTTTTAATCATACCTACTGGAAGTGAAACTTTAGCTTCAACGCATAATTTACCTCCATGAATAACCAAAGGATTAGGATTTGCAGTTATTTTTTGCTTTTCTTCAGCAAGTTTTATCATCTTCTTTAATGGGTTGCATCCAAGAGCAATTAATAAGCTTAATATAATAACTAAAGTATTTGAAGTTCTCATTATCTTAAAATTTAAATTTTTTACAAAAATAAGACTTTTTTTTAATTGATTTCGTTTTTTTTTAAAATTATAGATCACTATATTTTTTCTTATTAAAGACATAATATTTTATTGGAATAATTATTTTGCTAAGTCCAAATGATTTTTGATCAACTTTATATCTCTTGGAAATATTAGATCTGAAATTTAAAATAAAATAGAAATAAGCCTTTAAAATAGATATTCCGTGGTTAATAGATTGTTTATCAATTATGAATTTAAACAATGCTATAAAATCAAATAACATTCTTAATGGTATTTTCCATAACAAATTAATAATAGTATCATTTTTTAACATCATCGTAAGATTATTTCTGAAATTCAAAAATGTTTTATTTGGATTTTTTTTATCTAGAGTTTGATTACCTTGATGATAGATTTTGCTCTTTGACTCACAATAAATTTTGTATCCTAAATTATTCATTCTCCAACAAAGATCTATTTCCTCCATATGTGCAAAAAAACTATTATCAAATCCTTTACAATTGTGAAAAATTTCACTTCTAATCATTAGACAACATCCTGATGCCCAAAAAACTTGAGTTTTATTATCATATTGTCCTCTATCTTCTTCTATTGTTTCAAAAATTCTACCCCTACAAAATGGATAACCCAACATGTCAACAAACCCACCCGAAGCTCCTGCGTATTCAAACTTCATTTTATTTTTATAGGATAAGATTTTTGGTTGACATGCTGCGATATTTTTATCGCTTTCCATGAGATCAAATAATGGTCCTAACCATCCTTTTGATACTTCAACGTCAGAATTTAATAAAATATAATAATCAGATTTTATCAACTTAAGCCCTTTATTATATCCACTTGAGTAACCAAGGTTTTTTTTATGACATATAATTTTTATTTTAGAAAATGTATTTTTTACATATGAAATTGAATTATCAGTAGAGCAGTTATCAATCAAATAAATAGATGAGATTTTCTCATCTGAAAAATTAACTACAGAGGGCAGAAACTTTTTTAGAAGGTTCAATCCATTGTAGTTTAATATAACAATTGCTATTCTTTTGTTTTTTTGAATCATTTAAACATCTTTCCAAGATCGAATCCAGGAATATTGGGCATAATACCTTTTGTCTTATTTTTAATATGTTCTTTGGATTTGATATCTATGTCATTCAAAGCTTTATTTATTGCAGCAACAATTAAATCCTGAGTTATTTCTTTATTTTTCTCATTGAGAATACTTTGATTAATTTCAATTGAAATAACTTCTTTTTTGCCATTTACAGTTGCTTTTACTAAACCAGCACCTGATTCAGAAGTTTCAGTTATTCCTTTTAGTTCTTCTTGAGCATTTTTCATCGATTCTTGAGCCTTTTTGATTTGACTCATCATTTTCATCATATCAAACATATTACATTACTTTATTAGTACAAATTTACCAGTTTGGACAATAGTCCTATTGTCCAAAATAAATTCAATTTTGTAAAAATAACTATCTTCAATTATTTTACCTTTATAAGTTCCATCCCATCCAATACCAATATCATCACTTACAAATATTAATTCACCTAAAACATTAAAGATATACATTTTGTAGTCAGTTACTTGATTTTGAACAGGTAAAAAATAATCATTTAATCCATCCGAATTTGGAGTGAATGCATTAGGAATCGGCAAAGGATTAAAATTTTTCTCTGCTGTTAAACAAAGTTTGTTTGAAATAGAAACTTTTTTATTTAAATAACCTCTTAATGTATAACAGTAATTTTCTTTAGATATAATCACTTGATTATCAACAAATTTATTAGCATTATTATTAATTGATTTAATTTTATTTTCATTTTTCATAACCTCGATAGAATCAAAATTTCCTTCTGTAATCCATTCTAAAAGGTGACCTTCACTATTAATTGAACCATTTAAATAAATTAAACATAGGTTGTCATTTGTGCTTGATGAATTACAATAATCATTTTTTACTAACTCCAAACATTTTGAGTTAAAATTATAGTTGGTAAAATATATTTCGTAATCTGAAAAATATAAGTATGAAGGTGTTAAATAACTAGAATCTATATCTCCATCAATAATTAAGCTATAATTACTGCTTTTTTGAGGATTGTAAAATAAGTTAAATTGAAATATATTATCTGATAGTTGAATTGAATCAATAACAGCATCCTCTTGTTCATCAATTGCTACAACATCAATCATAAACTTTTGGCAATTGATATCAGATTTTATTTCATGTCCTACAACTGCTCCTTTTATATATCCTTTTAATTTATTTTCAGGAAGTAAATAAGAAGAATAATTTATTATATTATTTCCACTTTTTAACTCAATAACATACTTATCATTAAAATATAAATTGTAAGCATCATAATATGTATCTTGCACTTCTATTTGTAATTCGTTAGAAATACAGTTAAAAATGATTATCTCAGGAATTTTTGATTCAACAACCTCTATATCCATCAGATCAATTTTTTCAACTCCATCTTGGTTTATTGCCTGTGCAATTGTATATGCTCCGGGAACATTATATGTATGAAATTTGCTTGAAGACGGGTTAAATATTCCAGTGGTTTTTGAATAATCAAAATCATATTGTATCACTGTCACTTCTGGATCAACATCTTCTTTCATTATTATTACTTCAAAAGGAGCACATCCCTTGCTTTGATTTACCCAAAATCTTTTGAGATCACTAAGTTGAGAAAATAAATTATTTGATAAAAGAACAAGAATGAAAAAAAAAATGAATTTATAATTAAACATAAAAAATAATCTTACTTAAGATCTAATATATTTAATAGTTCATTTATTTCAACTAATTTTTGATTTCCTGAATCCATTTTTTTAATAATCACTTTTTTCATATTTTTTTCTTCATCCCCAATAATAACTACGAAAGGAATCTTTCTATTGTTTGCAAATTGAAGCTGTTTTTTTAATTTGCTGCATTTTATATACATTTCAGTAGATATATTTTTTTTCCTCAATTGGTCAGCAATTTTCATGGAGAATTTTGTAACATCATTATTCAGGTTGGTTACTAATACTCTAAGAGGTTGTGTTAACTTTTTTGGAAATAATTTTTGTTCTTCTAACAAATTATAAATTCTTTCTATCCCAAATGATATTCCTATACCTGACATATCTTTTAATCCAAATATTTCAGTTAAATTATCATATCTTCCTCCTCCAGCTAAACTTCCAGTATTATTTTTTGTAGAAATTATTTCAAATATCGAAGAAGTATAATATGCTAATCCTCTGGCTAAAGTAAAATCAATCTCTAGTTTTTTATCATTTTCTCCTAGAAAATTAATGATTTTTCTTAAATCTTCTATTCCTTCTAATCCTAATTTAGATGTGTTTATTTTCTTTTCAATAAAATCTAATTTTTCAAGATTATTTCCCTCATACTGAAAAATTTCAATTAAATAATTGATTGTTTTTTTGTTAAAATTTTGATTTGAAAGTTCTTTTTCAAAGCCTTTATTTCCAATTTTATCTATTTTATCAATAGAGATACATAAATCATTGAAACGATTTTTAATATCTAATGATTCTGATATTCCTGCTAATATCTTTCTATTATTTAACTTAAGTGTGTAATTATTATATCCTAATTGATTAAAAATTGAATTTATTATGTTTATAATTTCAATTTCACATAATAGAGAATCTGTTCCAACATAATCGATATCACATTGACAAAATTCTCTATACCTTCCTTTTTGAGGTTTATCTGCTCTCCAAACCTTTTGAATTTGATATCTTTTAAATGGAAAACTAATATTGTTTCTATTCATGCTTACATACCTAGCCAGAGGTACTGTTAGATCATATCTAAGTCCTTTTTTAGCAATATTTGATTTCAAATCTTTATAATTTGTGTTTGAATCTAACTTTTGATTTTTTAAGAAATCTCCCGAATTAAGTATACTATATAATAATTTATCACCTTCTTCACCATAATTACCTTTTAGAACATCCAAATTTTCAATAGTTGGTGTTTCAATATTTTGAAATCCATATTTTGAAAATATATTTTTTAAAATTGAAAAAATATATTCTCTTTTAATCATTTCATCAGGACAAAAGTCTCTAGTTCCTTTAGGTATTGAAGGATTTATTTTTTTCATTATTTTTAAATTTATTACAAAGCTAGCAAATGATTTAGATTATTTTTTATTTAATTTGCAGCCATATATAAAATTTTTTGAAAATGGCAATAACTAGATTGGAAAGAAAAGGCTTAAGAAATGTTTCAAGGGCAAAGAGAAAAAAAAGAATTATTAAAAGTCTTTGTAAGGTTCCTGTAATAAAAAATGTTGATTTAGATACTATTAAGAAAGAATTTGATCTCAAATCAAAAACAAAATCAGATAAAAATCTTAAAAAAAAGGATTCGACAGACAAAAAGAAAAACTCAAAAAAAGACAGCATCAAAAAATCCAAAATTAAAAAGTAAGAGAAATATTATAATTTTATCACTTCTATAGAATTTATTTTTTTTTCATCAATTCCAAATCTTACTATCGTACGCTCTTTATTTAATCCGACCTTTCCTGCTGCACCAGGATTCATAAATATTAAATTAAATTTTTTATCCTTAGAAATGTTTAAAATATGACTGTGACCACAAACAAATATGTCTGGTTCATAATCATTGATTTTTTTTATTATGTCATTATTGTACTTTGGTGGTTTTCCACCTATATGAGTTATGAATATTTTGAAATTATATATAGTAAATAATAATTCTTTTTTGCATTCATTTCTTATATCATAACCATCAATATTTCCATAAACTGCCCTAGTTTTTTTAAAATTCTTTATTTTTTCTAAAATTTCTATGTTGCCTATATCTCCAGCATGCCAGACTTCATCGACATTTTCAAAATATTTATAAATTTTATCATCAAAAAAATTATGAGTATCAGAGATTAAACCTATTCTTATCATTATTTTTCATTTTTTAATAGATAAATATCTTCCAATAGTCTCTTTATTTCCAATATAATTGTTCCGTTGTAGACTCCTCTTAAATGGCTTTTGTAATCAACTAAAAAAACTAGTTCTGTATGCAAAAACTCATTATTTTCTTTTTTTATTCCTATTTCTTCTTCAGCAAAGTATGAATTTCTTGCTAAGTTATATATATCTATTTTATTACCTGTGACTAATTGCCAAACATCAGATTGTATGTTATATAATCTTTCATAATTTTTTAAAACCTTTATAGAATCTATCCAAGGAGTTACACTATGAGAAATAATTATTACATCGTCTTTTTCATCAAATTCCTCTGAAATAATTTTCAAATTGGAAGTCATATTTGGACATATACTCGGACATGTGGTGAAAAAAAAATTTGATATTACAATTTTATCTTTTATAAAATCATTGTTTATAATCTGTTTGTTTTGATTTGTAAAGGAAAATTTTCCAATTTTATGTAGTGTATCTACTTTAGGATAATTATTAATCCAGTAGGGTGTAAAATCAGGAGTAATGAAATATGGTAGTTTGGTTACAGAATTATTTTTACACCCAACGATATATAAAAAAGAAAAAATTATTAAAGTTTTATAATTCATTAAATACTGATTTACAATTCATTATACCTGTTAATCCATACCTTCTTCCATTAACAACATCATAATTTGCCTTTATTATACCTTTGTTATTCCAAATTTTTTGATTTCCTTTTTCATGTCCGTTGTTATAATTAAACACTTTATAAACAAATCCATTTTCATGCCACTGTTTCATTTCTCCATGATGTTCTCCATTTTTGTAATATGCTACCATTTTCTTGTTACCGTTTTCCCAAAATAATTCATGTTTTCCTACCTTTTTTCCTTCCTTATAATATCTTATTTCAGATATTTTTCCATTTGGATGCCAGATTTTTTCTAAATTTTCTTTTCTTCCATTTAAATACCCGACTTCTAAAACTGTATAGCCATTGGAATCAATATCTGTTAGATATCCTGTGAATTTTTTTTTATTAAATAATAAATATTTCCCTTCCCTTTCTATATGGGGATTACTCAAACTTATTTGATTATCAGGAATTTTATTTTCATTAGAATTGTTACAAGAAATAGTAAGAAATGATGTAAATAATATTATTAACTTCTTGATCAAAAATTATTGACTTATAGTTCCTTTAATTCCAAAAAAACCATCTCCATTTATGTACGGATTTTCATTAGTTATATGGTAATGATAAATACCATCAGGAAATTCAACAGTAGCATGAGAATGACCATGAAAATCGTCAAGATCACTATTTTTCACTTCTTTTCCATTTTCTTCAGGGCCATAAACAGGAAAACCATCATTTAAAAAACCTAAAAATGCATCTTTTCCTAAGCTTGAAGTTAGCCATATGGGTTCAATATGATAGTGGTATGTTCCTTGTTGTTCTTGATCCCGATACTGCCTTGTCATTAGTGAAAA
>CAZYIL010000053.1:0-9986 GCA_964646945.1 uncultured Marinoscillum sp.
CTTAAAAGAGAATTTAAAGTTGAAATTAATCAAGGAGCTCCCCAAGTTGCGTATAAAGAATCTTTGAATTTGACAATTAAGCACCAAGAAGTTTATAAGAAACAATCAGGAGGTAGAGGAAAATTTGCGGATATAGTTTTTGAAATTGGTCCGAAGGATGAGTCCTATAATGAAAAAGGGCTCCAATTTGTAAATGAAATTGTTGGTGGAAAAATTCCTAGAGAATTTATACCTGCAATTGAAAAAGGATTTAAAAATTCTATGGATAATGGACCGCTTGCAGGATATCCTATTGAAAATATGAAAGTTAGATTATATGATGGTTCTTTCCATGATGTGGATTCTGATTCTTTATCATTTGAGCTTGCAGCAGGAATAGCTTTTAGACAATCTACAAAAAAAGCCAATCCTGCGTTATTAGAACCAATTATGTCAGTGGAAGTTGTATCTCCAGATGAATTTACTGGACCAGTAACAGGAGATTTGAACAAAAGAAGAGGAATAATGAAAGGAATGGATATGAAGGGTAATGCTCAAATAATTAAAGCAGATGTACCACTTTCTGAATTATTTGGATATGTTACTGATCTAAGAACAATTAGTTCGGGTAGAGCATCAGCTTCTCTTACTTTTTCACATTATGAAAAGGTACCAAAAAATATAGCAGATGAAATTATTTCTAATGTAAATGGATAAAATTATATATTAAATGACACAAAAAATTAGAATAAAATTAAAATCTTTTGATCATAATCTTGTTGATAAAAGTTCTGAAAAGATAGTAAAAGCTGTTAAAACAACAGGGGCGGTTGTAAGTGGTCCAATACCTCTTCCAACACATAGAGAAGTTTTTACTGTTTTACGTTCTCCACATGTTAATAAAACTTCAAGAGAGCAATTTAAATTGTGTACTTACAAAAGATTGCTTGATATATATTCGAACAATAGTCAAACCGTTGACGCTTTGATGAAATTGGAGTTGCCTAATGGAGTTGATGTAGAAATCAGAGTCTAGTTTAACTCTATTTTTTTTAAATTTTTGGTTATAAAAATAATTTTCTAATCTTTGATGAAAAAGATGAAATAGTTATCTTTGCACACATTTTTTAAGGTGATTGTTTAATTTATTATAGAAAAAATGTCAGGATTGATAGGAAAAAAAATTGGAATGACAAATCTTTTTGACCAAAATGGGATTAGAAAGGCTTGTACAGTTATTGAAGCTGGTCCTTGTACAATAACTCAAATCAAGGATCTTAAAACTGATGGATACAAGGCTATCCAACTCTCTTATGATAATCTTAAAAAAAAGAAAGTTAATTCTGCACAATCAGGTCATTTTAAAAAATCAAATTCTGTTCCAAAAAAAAGATTGATTGAGTTTAAAAATTTTAGAAATCATCAAATTAATTCTTTCAAGTTAGGAATGGAACTGAAATTAGAAGATATTTTTAATGAAAATGATTTTTTAGATGTTAAATCTGTTTCCAAAGGGAAGGGTTTTCAAGGAGTTGTTAAAAGACATAATTTTAGTGGAGTTGGTGAAAGTACTCATGGTCAACATAATCGTTTAAGGGCACCAGGATCAATTGGAGCAGGCTCAACACCATCTAGAGTTTTTAAAGGAATGAAAATGGGTGGAAGAATGGGAGGAAATAATGTAAAATTGTTAAACCTTAAAGTCTTAAAAATAAAAAAACAAGAAAACTTAATTTATGTATCAGGATCTGTTCCTGGATCAAATAATTCTTATGTTATTTTAGAAAAATAAGTTATGCAAATAGAGTTAAAAAAAATAAATGGAAAAAATTCAGGAAAAAAAATTACAATTCCTGAAAAAATTTTTGGGATAGAACCAAATGACCATGCTATTTATCTAGATATAAAAAATCATTTGGCTAATAAAAGACAAGGAACCAGTAAAGTAAAAGAAAGAGGAGAAATTGTTGGATCTACAAAAAAAATTAAAAAACAGAAGGGAACTGGAACAGCAAGGGCAGGAAGTATTAAGTCACCTTTATTTAAGGGTGGCGGTCAAATATTTGGTCCAAAACCCAGAAAATATTCAACAAAGATTAATAGAAAACTAAAAAATATTGCTAGAAAGTCAGCTTTGTCCCATAAGGTAAACGAAAAAAGTTTAACTATTTTGGAAAATTTCAAATTTGAAAAAATAAAAACTAAAGATTATGTTTCAATCTTAGAAAACCTTTCAATAAAGAACAAAAAATCTTTATTATTTATATCTGAAAATAATCATAATTTGTTTCTTTCCTCAAAAAATTTTAAAAAATCTTCTGTTAAAAATATTGATCAAATATCTACTTATGATATCATTGAATCTGATAAATTAATTTTAACTGTGGATTCAATTAAGAAACTTGAATCTATTTTATTGAATTAAAAAATGAATATACTATTAAAACCTTTACTATCGGAAAAAGCATCTGCTGTAAATGAGAAAGGAAAGTTTACTTTCATTGTTCATAAAAAGGCAAATAAAGTAGAAATTAAAAAAGCAGTTGAAAAAACATACAAAGTATCAGTCAAGAATATCAATACCATTAATGTATTAGGAAAACTAAAATCTAGATTTACTAAGAAAGGAATAGTTAGTGGTAGAAAACCTTCTTATAAGAAAGCTATTGTGCAATTATCGGAAGGAGAATTTATTGATTTTTATTCAGAAACATAAATTATAATTATGATATCAAAAAAAATAAAACCAATAACACCAGGCCTAAGGTTTAAAGTTTCTCAATCATTTGATGAGATTACTTCTTCACATCCTGAAAAATCTTTATTAGATATTTCAAAAAGATCTGGAGGAAGAAATAATAGTGGTAAGATGACTGTAAGAAATATTGGTGGGGGTCACAAGAAAAAGTTTAGAATGATTGATTTTAAAAGATTAAAGCACGGTGTTTTAGCAAAAGTTAAATCAATAGAATATGATCCTAATAGATCTGCCCATATTGCTTTAATTAACTATATTGATGGTGAAAAAAGTTATATAATTGCTCCTAAGGGAATAAAAGTTGGCCAGGATATTCTTAGTGGGCCTGATTCTCCTCCTAATATTGGTAATTGCCTACCAATTGCACAAATTCCACTAGGAACTATTGTTCATAATATTGAGCTTGTTCCTGGTAAAGGATCTTCAATAGTTAGAAGTGCAGGGACTTATGCGCAAATATTAGCAAAAGAGGAAAAATATGCTACAATCAAACTCCCTTCTGGAGAGATGAGAATGGTATTATTGAGTTGTACTGCTTGCATAGGATCAGTTTCAAATCAGAAACATATGAATGTTGTATTAGGTAAAGCAGGTAGAAATAGATGGCTAGGAAAAAGACCTAGAGTTAGAGGTGTAGCAATGAACCCTGTTGATCATCCTATGGGAGGAGGTGAAGGTAAATCATCTGGTGGACATCCAAGATCTAGAAAAGGCTTATATAGTAAAGGTCTTAAAACCAGAAATAAAAATAAATATTCTGATAAATTAATTGTTAAAAAAAGAAAATAGATTTGAAATGACAAGATCTTTAAAAAAGGGGCCATATATTGATTTTAGATTAAGTAAAAAGATAGATACAATGAATGAATCTGGAAGTAAAAAAGTTATTAAGACATGGTCTAGAAGATCTATGATTTCTCCAGAGTTTGTGGGCCATACATTTGCTATTCATAATGGAAAAAAATTCATTCCTGTTTTTGTAACAGAAAATATGGTTGGCCATAAATTAGGAGAATTTTCACCAACTAGAAATTTTAAGAGTCATTCAAGTAAAAAAATTAATTAATGATGAAAGCTATCGCTAAATTAAAAAACGTCCCAACTTCTCCAAGAAAAATGAGATTAATTGCTGACTTAATTAGAGGTAAAAGAGTAAATTCTGCTTTAAATGATCTTAAATTTGACTCAAGAAATTCATCTAGAATCATTGAAAAGTTATTGTTATCAGCAGTTTCTAATTGGCAGGAAAATAATAAAAATGATAAAATTGAAGAAACAGATTTATTTGTAAAAAGTATTTATGTAGATAGTGGTAAAATGATTAAGAGGTTGAGGACTGCCCCTCAAGGGAGAGCACATAGAATTAGAAAAAGATCTAATCATGTTACTGTTATTTTAGACGATTTAAAAATTTTAAATAAAAAAGAAAATGGGTCAAAAGATTAATCCTATTAGTCAAAGATTGGGAATTATTAAAGGATGGGAATCCAATTGGTTTGGAGGGAAAGATTTCTCATTCAAATTAAAAGAAGATCATAAAATTAGAGAATACATTATTGCTCGATTACCGAAAGCTGGAATAGCAAAAATATTTATTGAGAGAAGTCTTAAAACAATAGAAATAACAATTCATACGTCTAGACCAGGAATAATAATTGGAAAAGGTGGGTCTGAGGTAGAAAAATTAAAAGAGGAAGTAAAAAAAATAAGTAATAAAGATGTTCAAATTAATATTTTTGAAGTTAAAAGGCCTGAAATTAATTCTAAATTAATTGCGGATTCAATTGCACAACAACTTAGAGCTAGGATTTCCCATAAAAGAGCCATGAAACAAGCAATATCAGGTGCTATTAGGGTAGGAGCCAAAGGAATAAAAATTAAAGTTTCAGGTAGAATTGGTGGAGCCGAAATGGCTAGATCTGAACAGTACAAGGAGGGAAGAATCCCTTTACATACAATAAGAGCAAATATTGATTATGCATTTTCCGAATCTAAAACTATTTATGGTAAAATAGGTATAAAAGTCTGGATTTTTAAAGGAGAAATAGTTGGTAAAAGAGATGTTACTTTGAATGTAGAAAATAAAAAGAATTCACATAAAAAATAATTTATAATTATAATGTTACAGCCAAAAAGAACAAAATTTAGAAAAAAACAAAAGGGTAGGGTAAAAGGAATAGCTCAAAGAGGTTACACCATAAACTTTGGTTCTTTTGCTTTAAAATCATTAGAACCAGCTTGGATAACATCAAGACAAATTGAGGCAGCTAGAATTGCAATGACCAGAGAAATGAAAAGAGAAGGTCAAGTATGGATCAGAATTTTTCCTGATAAACCTGTTACTAAGAAACCAGCTGAAGTGAGAATGGGAAAAGGAAAAGGAGCTCCAGAATATTGGGTGGCTGTTGTAAAGCCAGGTACAATAATGTTTGAAGCAGGTGGAATTAAAACAAAAGTTGCTAAAGAAGCATTAAGATTAGCTGCTCAAAAATTACCTGTAAGAACTAGATTTGTAGTAAGAAAAGATTATATAGAATAATAATGAATAATTCAGAAATCAGATCACTTAATATTAAAGACTTAGAAAATAAGTTAATTGATGAAAAAGAAAATTTAAGTAAACTGAAATTTTCTCATTTAGTTACACCTATTGAAAATCCAACTAAAATCAATAAGTCACGAAAATTAATTGCTAAAATTAAAACAGAACTTAATTTTAAAAAAAGTAATAAATAATTATGGAAAGGAATTTAAGAAAACAAAGAGAAGGTATAGTTTTTAGTAACAAAATGGAGAAAACAATTTCTGTAGTTATAGAAAGAAAGGTTAAGCATCCTATATATGGAAAGTATATGATTAGATCTACAAAAATTTTAGCTCATGATGAAAAAAATGAATGTAATATAGGAGACAAAGTAAGAGTGATGGAGACCAAACCTTTAAGTAAGAATAAAAGGTGGAGGTTAATAAATTTAATAGAAAAAGCTAAGTAATATGGTACAACAAGAATCTAGGTTAAAGGTTGCGGATAATAGTGGAGCAAAAGAAGTTTTATGTATTAGAGTATTAGGTGGAACAAAAAAAAGATATGCAACTTTAGGAGATAAAATAGTGGTGACTATAAAGAACGCTCTTCCAAATGGAAATGTAAAAAAAGGAAGCATATCAAATGCAGTTGTTGTTAGAACAAAGAAAGAAATAAGAAGAAGAGATGGGTCTTATATAAGATTTGAAGATAATGCAGTGATTTTGTTAAATGAAAATGATGAGCCAAGAGGAACAAGAGTTTTTGGACCTGTTGCTAGAGAACTAAGAAAGAAAAGGTTTATGAAAATAGTTTCTTTAGCGCCAGAAGTTTTATAAAAGTTAGAAGATGAAGTTACATATTAAAAAAGGAGATACAGTAAAAGTAATATCTGGGAATGATAAGGGAAAAATAGCTAAAATTTTAACAATATTTAGATCAAAAAACACTGCTTTAGTTGAAGGTTTAAATTTGGTTTCTAAACATTTAAAGCCTTCAGCCGATAATCCTAAAGGTAAAATTGAAAAAAAGGAATCATCGATTCATCTTAGTAATTTGATGTTAATTGATCCTTCTAATGGTAAACCCACTAGAATTTATCGAAAAACTGATGATAGTGGGAAAATATATAGATATTCTAAAAAGACAAATAAAGTTATAAAATAATGAATATACCTAGATTAAAACAGAAATATATTAAAGAAATTGTTCCAAAATTAAAAGATAATTTTCAATTTAAATCTGTTATGCAAGTTCCTAAAATTAAAAAAATAAGTATAAATCAAGGATTAGGATCAGCTGTTAATGATAAGAAATTGATTCAATCAAGCGTTGATGAACTTACTCAAATAACAGGTCAAAAAGCCGTGCCTACTTACGCAAAAAGTTCAATTTCTAATTTTAAGTTAAGAGAAGGGATGCCAATTGGTTCTAAAGTTACATTAAGGAATAACATGATGTATGAGTTTTTAGACAGATTAATATCAGTAGCCTTGCCTAGAGTTAGAGATTTTAGAGGGTTAAGTGATAAAGGATTTGATGGCTATGGTAATTATACACTTGGTATAAAAGAACAGATTATTTTTCCTGAAATAAGTATTGATAAAGTAAATAGAATTTCTGGAATGAATATTACTATTGTTACTGATTCATTCAAAGATAAAGAGGGATATGAGTTATTAAAGGCATTTGGAATGCCTTTTATTTTAAAAAATTAGATTATGGCAAAAAATGGAGTAAAAGTAAGAGAATTTAAAAGAAGAAAATTGGTTAAAAAATATGCTGTTAAAAGAGCAGAACTTAAAGCAAAAGGGGATTGGGAAGCTCTTGATAAGCTACCTAGAAATTCATCTAGTGTTAGATTACATAATAGGTGCAGTTTGTCAGGAAGACCAAGAGGTTTTATGAGAAGATTTGGAATTTCTAGATTGGAGTTTAGAAAATTAGCTTCAGAAGGTAAAATCCCAGGAATTACTAAAGCAAGCTGGTAATTTTAATATGAAAACAAAATTGATTAAACTTGCAAGTTTTTTAAATTATTAAATTAATTATGACAGATCCAATAGCTGATTATTTAACAAGAATTAGGAATGCAATCAAGGCTAATCATAGAATTGTAGAAGTTCCTGCTTCAAATATCAAAAAAGAAATGACAAAAGTTTTATATGATAAAGGCTTTATTTTAAACTATAAGTTTGATGATGATGCTACTCAAGGCAAAATAAAAATAGCTTTAAAATATAATCATAAAACTAAAGATTCAGCAATAGTTAGTATGAAAAGAATAAGTAGACCAGGGTTAAGAAAGTATGTAAATTTTAATAATTTACCTAGAGTAATTAATGGGTTAGGAATAGCTATAATGTCTACATCTAAGGGTGTTATTTCAGATAAAGAAGCGAAAAAGTTGAAAATTGGAGGTGAAGTTTTATGTTATGTTTACTAAATAATTTGTTATGTCCAGAATAGGGTTGAGTCCGATAGAATTACCAAAAGAAGTTTCAGTCACAATAAAGACTTCTTCAATAAATATAAAAGGACCTAAGGGTGAAATTACCCAGGATTTTGATTCTGAATTTTCTGTTAAAGAAAAAGATAATTTGTTAATTGTATCAAGACCTTCTGAACAAAAGAGACATAAATCCCTCCATGGGTTATATAGATCTTTAATTAATAATTGTGTTATAGGTGTTTCTAAAGGCTATGAATTAAAATTAGAGTTGATAGGAGTTGGTTATAAGGTTTCCTTACAAGACAATATTCTAAATTTAAGCCTTGGATATTCTCATAATATTTATTTTGAAATTCCCCGAGAATTAGATGTAAATGTTGAGTCAATTAAGGGCCAACCTCCAATGATCAAGCTTTTTGGGATTGATAAACAGCTTATTGGTCAAATAGCTGCAAAGATTAAATCTTTAAGACCTATTGAACCCTACAAAGGGAAAGGAATAAAATTTGTTGGAGAACATGTTAGAAGAAAAGTTGGTAAAGCTGCGGCTGCAACTACTTAATTTATTATTATATATGAGTTTAAAAAAACAACACAGAAGAAAGAAAATTAAAATGAGTATCAGAAAGAAAATAATTGGTTCTGATGCTAAACCTAGAGTATCTATTTATAAAAGTAATAGTTCAATATATTCTCAGATTATAAATGATGATTTAGGGAAGACCTTAGTTTCTTGTTCATCTTCTGAAGTAGAAAAAAAAGGAAAAAATATTATTGCTTCTAAAGAAGTAGGTTTATCTCTAGCAAAAAAAGCATTGGCTGTTGGTATAAAAAATGTAATTTTTGATAGGAGTGGATATAAATATCATGGTAAAATTAAATCTTTTGCTGAAGGAGCAAGGGAAGGAGGATTAAATTTTTAAATAATGAAAAACATTAGAGCAAGTGAATTAGAATTAAAAGAAAGTATAGTCTCTATTAGTAGAGTTACTAAGGTAGTAAAAGGAGGAAGAAGATTTAGTTTTTCTGCTATAGTTGTCGTAGGAAATGAAAATGGGATTGTAGGCTATGGATTAGGTAAAGCAAATGAAGTGACTAGTGCAATATTAAAGGGAACAGATAATGCAAAAAAGAACCTTTTAAAGGTGCCGGTTTTAAAGAATACAATTCCTCACGAAATTACAGGAAAGTATGGAGGAGGTTTAGTTTTAATTAGACCTGCGGCTCCTGGAACAGGAGTAATTGCAGGTGGTGCAATGCGTGCAGTTTTCGAAAATGCTGGAATAAAAGATGTTCTTGCTAAGTCTAAAGGTTCTTCAAATCCTCATAATGTGGTGAAAGCTACTTTTAATGGTTTAAAAAAGTTAAGAGATCCTTTAGCTGTATCAAAACAAAGAGGAGTGGATTTAAACAAAATTTTTCATGGCTAATAATAAGGAAATTATATTAATTACTCAGGTTAAAAGTTTGATTGCTAAAACTAAAAATCAAAAGAGAACTATTAAAGCTTTAGGTTTAGGTAGAATTAATAACTCAGTTACAAAAAAATCTTCACCAGAACTTATGGGAATGATAAAGGTTGTTGAACATTTAGTAACAATAAAAAAATTATAATTATGAAATTACATTCATTAAAACCTGCATTGGGGTCAGTAAAATCTAAAAAACGTATTGCTAGAGGAGAAGGTTCAGGAAAAGGAGGAACTTCTACAAGAGGTCATAAAGGAGCTCAATCTCGTTCAGGATATTCTAGAAAGTCTGGTTTTGAAGGTGGACAGATGCCTCTTCAAAGAAGAGTGCCAAAATTCGGATTTAAATCACCTAACAGAATAGAAACTAAACCAATTAATCTTGATGTTCTGCAAAATTTAATTGAAAAACATAAATTAAAGGAAATAACCCCTAAAGTGTTAGTTAAAAATGGACTTGCTAAAAAGACCAGCTTAATAAAAATTTTAGGTAGAGGTAAAATAAAAACTAAAATTAATATTTCATCACATTTATTTTCGAAACCGGCTATAAAAGCAATTGAAAAATTAGGCGGGAAAATTAAAATAATTTCAAATGATTAAGTTATTTTCTGTCATAAAAAATATTTTTTCTATTCCTGAATTACGTGAAAGAATAACAAATACAATTTTTTTTCTAATAATTTTTCGATTAGGTTCTTTTGTTGTATTGCCTGGAATAGATCCATCAAAATTGCAAAGTAATGCCAGTGGAATATTTGGTTTATTAGACACTTTTTTGGGTGGTGCTTTTAGTAATGCTTC
>CAZYIL010000054.1:0-9852 GCA_964646945.1 uncultured Marinoscillum sp.
ATTCAGGAAAAAAATATAGCAAAATTAATTTTAACAATTAATACATATTTTCTTTTAAATCTCTTTCTTTTATTACTCTTCTTAAGATTTTTCCAACATTTGATTTTGGAAGTTCATCAATAAAAGAGATATGTTTTGGACATTTATAATTAGTTAATTTTTCCTTACAATGTAGTTTAATTTCTTCAGTTGATAATGATTGATCTTTTTTTACAATCACCGCTTTCACTGCTTCCGTAGAGTTTTTGTCTGGCACACCAATGACACCTACCTCTAAAACTTTGGGATGTGATGATATTATATGCTCAACTTCATTAGGAAAAACATTAAAGCCTGAAACCAAAACCATCTCTTTTTTCCTATCAACAATTTTAATAAATCCTTCATCATCAATCAATCCAATATCTCCAGTCATTAACCACCCATTATCAATAACTTCATCAGTTGCTTCTTTGCTCCTCCAATAACCTCTCATGACCTGAGGCCCCTTTACACATATTTCTCCTCTTTCACCTATTTCTACTTCTTGATTTTTATCATCAACAAATTTTATTTCAGTACTAGGAATTGGTAAACCTACTGATCCAATTTTATTGGAATTATTTAATGGATTTAAAGCTACTACCGGAGAAGCCTCGGTTAAGCCATAACCCTCAAATAAAGGACATCCTGTAATTTCATTCCATTTCATAGCTACTACTTCTTGCGTAGCCATTCCACCTCCAAATCCAACTTTTAAAGTTGAGAAATTTAAATTTTTGAAATTTTCATTGTTTAATAAACCATTATATAAAGTATTTACTCCTGAGATAATTGAAAAATTATGTTTTGATAATTCTTTAACAAAACCATCCATATCTCTAGGATTAGTAATTAAAATATTTTTCACTCCATACTTAAACATGACTAATGTATTGAGCACTAAAGCAAAAATATGATATAATGGCAAAGCTGTTATTACCACCTCTTTATCATCCTCCAATCGAATATCAATAAATGATGATACCTGACATATATTTGAAAGAACATTGTAGTTGGAAAGAATAGCACCTTTTGATGTTCCAGTTGTTCCTCCAGTATACTGAAGAAATGCTATATCATTTGAAGATATATGATACTTTTTAAATTGATATTTACCTCCGATGAATAGTGCTTCTTTAAAAGAAATAGTTGATGAAATAGAAAATTTTTGTAACATCTTTTTTAAATATTTAACGTCAAAATTTTTTATATTATCCTTAGGATCATCTAAAATATCCTCCATATAAGCTATAATAACATGTTTAATTTTCGTTTCAGAAATTATCTTTTCAAGGTTATGAACTAAATTTGATAAAATCAATATTGCCTTACAACCAGAATCTTTAAACTGATCACTCATTTCACTTGGAGTATAAAGAGGATTTGTATTTACTATTATAATTCCAGATCTCAAAGCTGCAAACAAAGCTATAGGGTAATGCAAAATATTAGGAGACTGAATTGCGAGCCTATCACCCTTTTGTAACTTTAATTCTTCTGTTAAATACAATGCAAAGTTTTGTGATAAAATATCTAATTCTTTATATTTTATACTTTTTCCCATATTCTCAAAAGCAACAGAATTAGGAAATTTATCAAAGGTTTCTTCAAAAAAATCAGCAAAAGATGGGTATTGATTTAAGTTTACTGATTCATTTACTCCTTTTGGATAATTTTTAAGCCATATTTTTTTCATAAAAGCCGATAAATATTCCAACAAATTTAAGATTCTATCTTTTATTTTATTAATAATCTAAAAAAAACCACTTTCTTAGAATTAGAGAAATAAGTTTAAAATGTGAAGAAAATACTAGAAAAATCAATCAATAACAAAGATAAATATATCCTTTTACCATATTGGATTCCTAACAAAAATTCAATAAAAGAGTTTTACTTCCAAATTGGAATAATTCCATTTTTATAGCAAAAACCACTCCCCTTTTGAATTTTGCTTTAATGTTTTTAGATTGTAACTATGAAAAAATTATTAATACTTATATTCTTTATTTTTTCACTTTGTTCATGTGAAGAATTAACTGAAAATAAATCTGAATTTTCACATTTTTCTGAACAAGTTGCTGATCTTAAAATTTTAAGATATCAGATTCCAGGATTTGAAAATTTATCTCTAGACCAAAAAATACTAGTTTATTATCTCACAGAAGCTGGCCTATCAGGTAGAGATATCATGTATGATCAAAATTATAGACACAACCTAAAAATAAGAAGAGCTCTAGAAAATATCTATGTCAATTATAAAGGAGATAAAACTGATGATCAATGGAAAGCATTTGAAACATATTTAAAACGTATATGGTTTTCTAATGGAATCCATCATCATTATTCAAATGATAAATTTGATCCAAACTTTCCTCCTGAATACTTAAAAGAACTAATTCAAAAAACAAATACTAATTTGAATGATGAAACATTTGAAATCATTTTTAATGAAACGGATTCTAAAAAAGTAAATAGAGATGCAAGTAAAGGACTGATAAAAGGATCAGCTGTTAATTTTTATGGTCCTGAAATTACAGAAAAAGATGTAGAAGATTTTTATGAAAAAATAAAAGTACCTGATCCTGATAAGCCAATTTCATTAGGATTAAATTCTAAACTCATGAAAGAAGATGGAATTATAAAAGAAAAAGTTTGGAAAAAAGGAGGAATGTATTCTGAAGCAATCGAAAAAATAATAGAAAATCTCAAACTGGCTAAAAATTATGCCGAAAATCAAAAACAAGCAGATGCATTCGAATTACTTATTGAATATTATGAAACAGGGGATCTTAAAGTATGGGATGATTACAACGTCGCATGGGTTGAAACAACCGAAGGAGATGTAGACTATATTAATGGTTTTATAGAAGTATATAATGACCCTAAAGGATATAGAGGTTCATACGAATCCGTAGTTCAAATAAAAGATTTTGAAATGAGCAAAAAAATGTTTGCTATATCTAATGAAGCCCAATGGTTTGAAGACAATTCAACCATTATGGAGGCTCATAAGAAAAAAAATGTAGTTGGAATATCATACAACACAGTAAATGTTGCTGGTGAAGCCGGAGATGCTTCTCCCTCTACTCCTATAGGAATTAATCTACCTAACGCAAATTGGATTAGAGCAAACCATGGATCTAAATCAATTTCTCTTGGAAATATTCTGTATGCTTATGGTAATGCAGGAAGCTCTGGAAGATTAGAAGAATTTGCTTATAGCAAAGAGGAAATAGATTTAGAGAAAAAATACGGAAAAGACGCTGACAACTTGCATACTGCCTTACATGAAGTTATTGGACATGCCAGTGGTCAAATTGTTGATGGAGTAGGAACCCCTAAAGAAACATTAAAAAGTTATGCGTCTTCATTAGAAGAAGCTAGAGCTGATCTAGTTGGATTATATTTTATTCCAGACAAAAAAATGGAAGAACTAGGTATATCAAGCTCATCAAAAGATATGGGAAGAACAAGTTATGATGGCTACATTAGAAATGGTTTAATGACGCAGCTAATTAGAATTAAATTAGGAAATGATGTAGAACAATCTCATATGAGAAATAGACAAATGGTTTCTAAATGGGTATATGAAAAAGGGCTTGAAGATAACGTGATAGAAAAAGTAGTAAAAGATGGAAAGACTTATTTTGTAATTAATGATTATGAAAGACTGAGAGGGTTATTTGGAGATCTTTTAAAAGAAATACAAAGAATAAAATCTGAAGGTGATTTTGAGGCTGGAAAAAATTTAATTGAAAACTATGGAGTAAAAATAGTTCAAGAACTACACAAAGAGATATTGAAAAGAAATGAGAAATTTACTGCAGCTCCATATAGTGGGTTTATCAATCCAGTGCTAACTCCTATACTAGATGAAACAGGAAATATTATAGATGTTAAAGTGGGACAACCTGAAAGTTTTGCAGTACAAATGATTGATTACGCAAAAAGATATTACACTCTGCCTGACGAGAACTAGAATCTAATTTTTATAATACATTTCAACAAGTGAGATAGGACCTACTTCTCTCCAAATATCATGCATCCCTGAATTGGTTAAATTATACTGCATCCCAGACCTATATAACTGTACCGCTTGACCTCCTATAGTTGAAGATGGATTATGGACTTGGCTATACGCATTTGTGCTTCTATATCCATAGATTCCTATTACTTCTCCAGCAGTAACTTGAATATCAACTACAATCTTATTGGTCGAGTTATCACCTATAGTAAGGTGTAATTCATCAAAAGCATTGGTAGTACCAGAATAAGAGGGAGGATGTGTATTATTATGAAACCTGACTATTGAAATATTCTGAGCTCCTGAATTATGCGTAGGCACTCTTACACCCGTAATACAAAAATCAATAGGAGCAATAAAATAATATCCCCTTGTGGAACCATGACCACCACTACGAGAAGGTAATGGCATCATTGTCTCAGAAGAACTACAAGATGAAGAAGAGCTTATGTTACGATGAGTAGCCTGAAAGGTAGGAAGCACAGTTTGAGAAAATGCACTCACAGCAAAAAAGAATAATAAATAATAAAATAAAGAAAAAAATTTCATCACTTAAAAATAAGATTTTTTATGAACTTTTGATATAATTCTACCAGATGGATCATTTAGATTCTTAAATTTTTTATCCCACTGCAAAGCTTCTTCGGTACTACAGGCAACAGATTTTGATGAGGGTACACATTTTATTGCGCTGTCCAGAGAGTAAAACTCTTCAAAAATACTTCTATAGTAATATTCTTCTTTTGATTTGGGAGTATGTATAGGGAATGTTTTTTTTCTCTTTTCGAATTCTTTATCAGAAATATTTTTTTCTGTATAGTCCTTTAAATAATCTATCCATCCATACCCTACCCCATCAGAAAATTGTTCTTTTTGTCTCCATAAAATACTGGTAGGAAGTTCTTTCTCAAATGCTTTACGCAAAATCCACTTTTCCATTTTATCAGTTCCAACCATTTTATCTTTAGGATTTATCGACATTGCTACATCAAGAAAATCTTTATCCAAGAATGGAACTCTACATTCCACGCCCCATGCAGCCATAGATTTATTTGCTCTAAGACAATCATAAAAGTGTAATTTATCTAGTTTTCTAACCGTCTCTTCATGAAACTCTTTTGCATTTGGCGCTTTATGGAAATATAAGTATCCACCAAAAATTTCATCTGCTCCCTCTCCTGATAATACCATCTTTATTCCCATAGATCGAATGACTCTAGCAAGTAAATACATAGGCGTGGATGCTCGTATGGTAGTCACATCATATGTTTCAAGAAAATAAATCACATCTCTTATAGCATCAAAGCCTTCTTGAATAGTAAAAGTCTTTTCATGATGTACAGTTCCTATATGTTTTGCAGCATCTCTAGAGGCCTTTAAATCAGGAGAGTTTTCTAAACCTATAGCAAAAGAATGTATTTGAGGCCACCAAGCATCTTGCTTGTTATCAGATTCTACTCTTTTCTTAGAAAACTTTTTTACCAAAGCAGTAACTATTGAAGAGTCTAATCCACCGGAAAGCAAAACACCAAAAGGAACATCAGACATCAGTTGATTTTTAACAGCATCTTCTAAACTATGTTTAATTCTATCAATGGAAGTACCATTCTTTGAAACCTTTTCATATTTCATCCAATCTTTTTTGTAATATTTAACAAATTTTTTCTCGTTGCTTGAATAATAATGCCCCGGAGGAAATTCCTTTATTTTTTTACAATATTTTACTAAAGACTTCATTTCAGAAGCAACATTCAAGTTGTTAAATTCATCCCAACCAATATATAATGGCATAACGCCCATTGGATCCCTTGCAATTAAATATGAATTTCTGTTTACATCATATAATGCAAACGCAAAAATTCCGTTAAGATCATTTAAAAAATTGATTCCTTTATTTCTGTATAAAGAAAGAATAACTTCACAATCAGAGTTTGTAGTATATTCATATGATATTTTGCTATCGTCTCTAATTTTCTTATGATTGTAAATCTCACCGTTAACCGTAAGAATTAGGTCTTCTTTTATGGATTTAATGGGTTGTTTTCCAGATTCCACATCAACAATACACAATCTCTCATGGGCTAGAATAGCATTTTTTGAGCTATAAATACCTGACCAATCTGGACCTCTATGTCTAACCAATTTAATCATTTCAAGCGATCTTTTTCTAATAAGATCTCTTGATGAATTTTTGATGTCAAATAAAGCTACAATACCACACATAATTATGTTTTAAATAAAAAACCTCTCATTAAAATATTGAGAGGTATGAGTGAGTCGCCTGGGTCTCGAACCCAGGACCCCATCCTTAAAAGGGATGTGCTCTACCAGCTGAGCTAGCGACTCATTTTTTTTGGTACGCGCAAAAGTAGAAAGATGTCAATCAAATTACAATAATGTGAAATAATAATTTAAAAATTATTAATTTATTAACATGAAATATTTATTGACCATATCATCAATAATGCTTTGTCTTCATTTATCTTATGGACAACAAGAAGAATCTTCTTTGATTAACTCGTATAAAGAGCATCTTCATCTAAAAAATAAAAGTGAAATAGGCTTAGAGTGGATTAGCCTTGGTCCAGTTCTAAATTCTGCACGTGTTGAATCTATTCAGGTTGATGAAAAAAATCCTGGAACTATGTATGTGGCATTTGGCTCTGGAAACCTATGGAAGACTACAAATAATGGTATAAGCTGGAAACCAATTTTTGAAAACCAACCTTCACTTGGAATTGGAGATATTGCGTTAGCTCCTTCAAACTCCAACATCATATACGTTGGAACAGGTGAAAGTTTAAAAAAAGCAAGAAATTTTACCATGCCAGGAACTGGAATATATAGATCAACAGATGCTGGAGAATCTTGGGAACATTTAGGGTTAGAAGACTCTTGGCACATAGGAGAGATAAGTGTTCACCCTACTAACCCAGATATAGTGTTAGTTAGCGTATTAGGTCATTTTTGGTCAAAAAATGTTAATAGAGGACTGTACAAAACTCAGGATGGAGGAAAATCATGGAAACACGTCCTATATATTGATGAAAAAACAGGATCAAATGACATAGTAATATCTTATTCTAACCCTAAAATTATGTATACTTCTATGTGGGAAAACAATCCAGGAATTAGTGGGATAAATAGTGGAATATATAAAAGTGATGATGGTGGAGATACATGGAATAAACTAGAAAATGGACTTCCCTATGGTCCAAAAATGGGAAGGATTGGTCTAGCTGTATCTTATTCTAACCCTAACAAGGTATATGCTCTTATAGACAACCTATCAAAAAAAAGAAATGAGGCAGCTGAGGTTTATAGAACAAAAGAAGGAGGAGCTACATGGAAAAGGACACATGAAGATGAACTCATGATATTTCCTGGGATAGGTTGGTATTTTGCTGACATGTATGTAAATCCAAAAAATGATGATGAAATCTATTCTCTAGGGGTAAGAATAGCAACTAGCAAGGATGGAGGTAAAACATTTAATAACATTAAGGGAAATGTAAAAAGAATGAATCCTAGTGCAGCAAAATTTCTTCATTTAGATCACTGTGAACTATGGATTAACCCTATAAATCCAAATCACATAGCTCTTGGAAATGATGGTGGATTATTTGTAAGCTATGACAAAGGAGAGAGTTGGATGCATTATAATAACATTCCTACAGGTGAATTTTATGATATAACTATTGATAACCAAGAGCCTTACTTAATTTATGGAGGCACTCAGGATGATGCTACGGTTTATGGTCCTGCTATTGAATGGAATAATGATTTTTCTGACAGATGGAAATATTTGTGGATAGACGCATGGGATGGTGGTGATGGGTGTGTTACTCAAGTAGATCCAAAAGATCCAAGTATCGTATACTTTAGTATGCAGAATGGTGCAATTAGAAAAAGAAATATGAAGACAGGCCAATCTATCTCAATAAAACCAAAATTGTCAAAAGAAATTAACGATGAACTCAAGTATAATTTCATCACTCCATACTTTATCTCTCCTCATGATAATAAAACTCTATACCATGGTGGAAATTATGTCATGAAAACCACAGATAGAGGTGAATCGTGGCAAGTAATAAGTAAAAATCTTACTCTTTCATCTAATTTAGAGAAACAAGCTATTTCCGCTGGAGCAATAGCCGAGTCATCTATTCAAAAAGGTTTGTTATACTATGGATCAGATAGAGGAAGTTTCTGGGTGTCAAAAGATGATGGAATTAATTGGACAGAAAATTCAAAAGGAATAGAAAATAATTATATAAGAAGTGTCTATCCTTCTAAGTTTTTAAATTCAAGAGTTTATATGACGATGACAGGTATAAATTATGATGATTTAGGGAATTATATTTATGTTTCAGAAACTTACGGTAAAAAATGGAAAAGTATAAAATCAAATCTTCCTAATGAACCAGCAAATGTTATCATCGAAGATCCAAAATATGAAAACATCCTATATGCAGGACTTTATCGTGGAGTCTATGTCTCTTTTGATAGAGGAAAGTCCTGGTCATCATTAGGAAAAAGCCTCCCAATAACAAGCGTTTCTGATTTGGAAATACATATAAAATCAAGTGATCTTATTGCCTCAACTCATGGTAGAGGAATCTATAAAATAAATCTTAATCCAATCTATTCAGCATATAAAAAAGGATTTCCCATATTAGAGAATACTATATTTCCCATAGATGATATTACGAGACCTCTTATGAATGACACACACAAAGAACCAATTGCTAGTACAGCAAAAAAACTATCTATTACCTTTTTTATGAAAAAAAATGAAAACGTTACTTTAGAAGTTTTAAATAAAGAAAATAAAATTGTGTGGTCTTCAACTTATGAATCATCAAAAGGATTTAACGAATTTAGATGGAATGTTATATATAGCTCAATAAATAGTAATTTGCCATATTTTATTGATTATAATAAATACTTACCAGCAGGAAAATATACAATACATATTAAAACATTAGATAAAACCCTTGAAGAAAGTTTTAACATACATGAATACAATGAATAAAATAAAATTATTACCCTTAATTGTTACTTTTATTATAACCGATTTAGTTGCTCAAAATGAAAATTTGATACATAAAGGCGATTCTTTATTTGAAATAAAAAATTACGTTGATGCCAAGAATGTTTATGAAAAATTATTTTTTGAAAAAAAAGTTTTTACAAATTCAATGTTATTAAAAATGTCATTTATAGAAGAAGGGCTAGGAAATCATGATAAAGCATTGCTGTTTTTATCTTATCACTATAATGAAACATTTGATGAAGAAACATTAATGAAAATCAATGCTATTGCAGAAAAAAATCAGTTATCTGGATTTGAACAAAATGATATGATATATTTTAAAAATCTATTTAAAAAAAATAAAAATAAAATTTATTCATTTTTATTATTAATAATTGTTGCCCTCATATCATTTAATATTCAGTTTTTTAAAACAAAAACTAAACTTGCTAAACAAAATCCATATTTTATATTGGTGACTAGTATATTTTTTTTATTAATTATAAATTTTAGTATTATAGATAAAGAAGGAATAATTTCTTTTGAAAATGTTTTTATAATGAATGGACCTTCTCCTGGATCGGATGTATATAAAATTTTAAAAAAAGGATCTAAAATACGAATTCGTAATGAAGAAAACATATGGTATCAAATAGACATTAATGATGAAAAAAAATATATCAGAAAAAAAAATGTATACCTTATAGAAAACTAATAACCCTTTAATAAAGATTCCTTTTCTTTGAGAATTTCTTGATAAGATAATTTATCA
>CAZYIL010000055.1:0-9561 GCA_964646945.1 uncultured Marinoscillum sp.
TAATAATTTTCACTAAATATCCTGAATTACAGAATTATCATGGATAATATTAATAGTAAGATTGATTCAAATTTTATTAATATGAATAATTATTATGATATAGCAATTACACTTAATGAAGAGAAGCTGAAACATTGGAGCAAAATCAGAGAAATTGCCAATAAAGATCAAATAAAAAAAATTGATAGCATTTGGACAAAAATAAAAGAAAGAATTAGACGAAGAAAATAATTAAATTTGTCATAAATTTTATTTATTCTATTTTAGCAAGTTTAAAAACTTTTAACTTCTAACTTCGTAAAAAAATATTATGAGATACTTGCTTACATTTGTTTTAATCATAGCATATTTAGATTTATCCTCTCAAGATAGATCTCAATGGAATAGAGGTTCAGTTGGTAGTCAGTGGCAAATTCCTTTAATTGTCAGTGGTAAATTGTTAGACTCAGATACAAAACAAAGTTTATCATTTGCGTCTATAACTATTTTTACAAAAGATTCCATACTAATATCTGGTGGTATTTCTGAAGAAAACGGAAAGTTTAGAGTGGAAATTAACCTAATGGAAATGATGAAAAAAATTAGAGAAAGTAGGTTAACCCAAACACAAGAAAGAAATAGAAATTTATCTCTAGTAGGCCAAATCTCTTACGTTGGATATGAAAATAAAAAGATCGATTTACCTTTTACATTGGAAAATAGAGAAGTTAATTTAAATGATATTTATTTAGTTTCTGATGCAACTAATTTAGAAGAAGTTACAGTAAGAGCAGAAAAAAGTAGCTTAGAATTAAAACTTGATAAAAGAGTTTTTAATGTTGGTAAAGACTTAAGCAATAAAGGTGGTACTGCTGAAGAAATTTTAGAGAATATTCCTTCAATTGATTTAGACATAGAAGGTAATATTAGTTTAAGAGGATCACAAAGTGTAAGAATATTAGTTGATGGAAAGCCAGCAAGTATGATGGGATTAGATGGAGCAAATGCATTCAAACAACTACAAGCAAATGAAATAGATAAAGTAGAAATAATAACGAATCCATCCGCCAGATATAGTGCAGAAGGATCAGCAGGAATAATTAATATCATTCTAAGAAAAGAAAGATTAAAAGGATTAAATGGCTCAATTAATTTAAATACTGGATATCCAAAACAACAAGGAGTATCAACTAGTTTAAATTATAGAAAAAATAAATTTTCAATATTTGCAAGTATTAATCAAAGCTACAGAGAGACTAAAGGTGGCGGTTTTACAAATTCTGATTTTTTCTTATCTGACACAACCTATTCTTCTAAAGTAAACCGAGATAGAACAAGCGAAAGATTATCTTATGGAGCAAGAACTGGATTCTCTTTTTTTCCAAATAAAAATAATATATTTAGTTTTTCATTTAGCACAAGAATTGGAGAAAGTGATGGTGGTAGTGAAAATAATTACTCTGATTATGATTCTTCTGGTTCAGAAATTGGAAAAAGTTTAAGAACAGAAACCTCAAATAGAATCTATGAAAGCTATAATTATAATTTCTCATATAATAAAAATTTCAAGAAGCCTAGACATAATTTAAAATTAAACTTTTCCTGGAGTAATAGTCCAAATGAAAATACAAATAATTATAATGAGCCATCTGAAAATCTTAAACAAAGAACTGATCAAAATAGTGAAAGATATGATCAAAGCATTAGAGTAGATTATACTTATCCATTCAATGAAAATAAAGGTAAATTAGAGATAGGCTATAAAAGAGATTATGATAAAATGAAGAGTAATTATCTTGCTGAACAGTTAGATAATGCAAATGGAATATGGAGAAGAATTCCTCCTTCTAATAAATATGATTATTTTCAGGATGTAAATTCCTTATATACCCAATTGGCAAATCAAAACGGGAACTTTTCTTATCAATTAGGATTTAGATTTGAGGATACAAATTTTTTTGCTGACTTGATTGAAACAAATCAAACAACTGAATTAAAATATTCAAATTTTTTCCCTTCTGCATTTTTAACCTATGAGTTTAGTGATAAAGAGTCTATTCAAATTAGTTATAGCAAAAGATTAAGAAGACCTAGATTTTGGGATCTCAACCCTTTTTATGGATTAGGAGATACTAGATCAACTTATTCAGGAAATCCATTTCTGAAACCTGAACTAACAGATTCATATGAAATTGGGTTTTTAAAAGAATTTAAATTAGGGAATTTTTATGTAGGATCATATTATAGAAATACATCTGATGTGATAGAAAGAATACTTGATGTAAATGATAAAGGTTATTCTGTTTATAAACCAATTAATTTAGGATCTACAAATGCTTACGGTATAGAATTAAACGGCAATATTGAATTTACTAATTGGTTAAATACCACAGGTTCTTTTAACTTTTTTCAATCTGAAACCAAGGGTGAATACAACGATAAAAACTTTTATGCAAAATCATATAGTTGGAGAACAAGATTAAATAATACTATTAAAATGTTTAGTAATAAACTAGAAGGTCAAATTACATTTGATTATAGAGGACCATCTGAAGATCCACAAGGTAAAAATTTATCATCTTATGCTATTGATTTGGGTTTATCAAAGGATATTTTTAAAAACAAAAAAGGAACAATCAGTTTTACAGTAAGAGATTTGTTAAAAACTAGATTAAGAAGATATGAGAGAATTGGTGAGAATTTTAAAACAATTGGAGAATTTTCATGGAGAAGAACTCAAGATTTTAGACTCTCACTACAATACAGAATTAATCAAAATAAAAGAAAATCATCCCAAAGTAGAGGTTCATCACAAGATTACCAAGAAGGATCAGATGCTATATTTTAAAGTAAAATAATAGATTAAATTATATTTATTATATATTTATACGATAGCATAATAATAATGTATCTTTCTTCGCTTCAAAAATATATTCTAAAGCATGCAAGAATAAACATGCTTAATGAAAAACTTAATCTGAATTCGGATGCTTTTGAAAATTATATCACATCATATTCTAATCAAAAAAAAGCAAACTCTATAATTGAAAAAATGGAAAATGGAGCAATAGAAAATTACGTAAGTTTAAAAACTCAATTAGATAACTTAATTGTAAAATATGCCTGTACTCAAATTTCTTATATAGAACCAAATTCGAATGGATCAGCACATATATATTTTTATGAACCTATATCTAATTTTTTTAATGTTAATATGAAAAACAATAAAACATTAAATAGTTTTTCAGCTGCAAATATTTATAGAACTGATTCAAGAAAATTTATTGAAATATCAAAAAGAAAATTTATTAGACCTAAAGGAAGTCATAAAAAAGGTAGAATAAGAGGTGAATGGAAAAAATTAAAAGCTGCAAAAGCATCAACTAGTAGATCTTTTAAAACGTTAAGAGGTAAAAACTATCTTAGAAAAATAGATATTTTAGATTATGAAAATTATAAAATTGGTATTGGATATAATCTCACTATAAAAGGAAATAAGATAGCTAGTACCCTATAAGATTGAAAAAATAATTAGATATATATAAAAGGATAGTTTAAATATATGAACTTAGAAAAATTAACATTTTTATTATTGATTGCTTTTTTTGCCTGTACAAATGAAAAAAACACAAGGGTTGAAAAAAGTCCAAGAATAAAAGCTTCAAGTCAGCTAATAAATCCTATAGTAAATGAAAAGATTAATTTAGATGATTCAATTAATGTTTTAGTTAAATCAAACTATGATTCCATTAATATTAAAGAAATTCATGTGGTTTATAAAAAAGATACAATTCAGAAAGGAAGTAGCAACCACTTAAATCTCTCTGCATTTAAATCTGTTGGGAAACATAAACTGAAAATCATTGCTGTATTAAGTAATAGTAAAAAAGAAACACATTACACATCAATAATAGTTTATCCCGGGGATAGTCCAAAAAAATTAAAATATAAAATTAAAAACATCTATTCACATGATCCTGATGCTTATACTCAAGGACTAACATTTGATGAAGATAGATTTTTTGAAGGTACAGGTAGAAGAGGTTATTCAACACTTAGGGAAGTAGATCTTAAAACTGGAAAAATTATCAAAAAAATTGAAATAGATCAAAAATATTTCGGAGAAGGAATAACAATTTATAAAGATAAAATATACCAATTAACTTGGGAATCAAATGTAGGTTTTGTATATGACAAGAACTCTATGGTTAAAATTGATGAGTTTAATTATAATCATGAAGGATGGGGAATTACAACGTTCAGTAATCAACTTCTGATAAGTGATGGATCTGAAAATATCTATTTTTTAGATCCAAGAAATTATAAATTCATTAAAAAAATTGAGATTTATGATAATAAAGGTCCTGTTAAAAACATTAATGAATTAGAAAATGTAGATGGTAAAATTTATGCAAATATTTATGGAAAAGAAGAATTAATTATCTTCGATCCTAACACCGGAGTTGTTGAATCAGTTTTAGATTTAAATGGAATATTTAACAAAAAGAATTATAATAAAAAATTTGATGTTTTGAATGGAGTAGCCTATAATAGTAAAAGAAACCAATTATTTGTTACTGGTAAGTTGTGGCCAAGTCTTTTTGAAATTGAAATAATAAAATAATGAATATGAACATAAATGAAATAACTGAAAAAATAAAAACTTTATCTCTTGAGAATCCAGGATCTATAGAATCAACAATAAAATTTGTTTTATCAGATGGATCAGTATTAATAGATGATACTGTTTCTCCTCCTTTAATCTCAAATGATGATAAAGAGGCTGATTGCACTATAACCATTTCTAACGAAGATTTTGAAAAAATTCTTAATAAAGAAATGAGTTCAATGAGTGCATTTATGAGTGGGAAAATGAAAATAGGTGGAGAAATGCAGTTAGCTATGAAGTTATCTTCAATGTTTGGATAATTTTAATTAAGTGCGCATGAGAAGACTCGAACTTCCACGACTAATAATAGTCACTAGGCCCTCAACCTAGCGCGTCTACCAATTCCGCCACATGCGCTGATTAATGTTATTGTCGTCTTTGTGTCCAAATTTCATATTTTGGATCACCTTTTGAACTAAAGCCTTTATGATGCCAATCTCCCTCTTTCATCTCAAAATCAAATTCAAGAGAATAACCTACTCTTGTTGAATCTCTTGAAAAAAACTCTATGTTTTCTATGTACTTTCCATTTTCAGAAGTAAAAGAGCCACCCCCCGTTCCATAAAATCCTTTTTTTGAAGTATCATAAGCTATCCATTGAAATTTTCCATCGGCAAGCATTTTCATTGTCTTTCGTGGTCTATTAACATCTCTCATTCTCATCTCTCCCCTTCTTTCAATACCACTCATTAACCAAGAACCATTCAATTGAGAATTATAATTTTTTTTTTTTTTGATATTTTTTTCCATCTAATTTCATTGAACCATTATCATTATCAAGTTTGAGGGTTACTTTTGATAAATAAACAGTATCCCCTACCTGGGATGAATCCATTGAATTAAATTCAATTATTTCATAGTATTCATTATTATCAAATAAATATTTTCCGCCATATGTACTTATGAATCTTTTATTTTTTTGATTATACTTAGTTGATGAAAAAAAATTATCAGAATAAATTCTAACTTCTGTTTCATTATTATCATTAAAAGTCCAAGATGTATTTTTCAAGTAATTTGAATTACCAGTAAAAAATAAAAAAAGAATTAATAGTTTAGACATAATCATTTAGCATTACAGGCATTACAAGCATAGTAATATCTTCATTATCATCCATTTTATCAGGAATAACAAGGCCAGCCTTATTTGGCTCAGATAATTTTAAAAGAATTTTATTTGAAGAAATATTAGTCAATATCTCAATTAAAAATTTAGCATTAAAACCTATTTCAATATCATCTCCAGCATGATCACAAGAAAGCCTTTCTTTAGCTTCATTTGAAAAATCTAAATCTTCAGCTGAAACCAAAAGTTCACTGCCACTCACTTTAAACCTTACTTGATTAGTAGTCTTATTTGCATATATAGAAATTCTTTTCAAAGAATTTAATAATTCTAATCGATCAATCGTAATAACATTATTGTTTTCAAGAGGAATTACATTTTCATACTCTGGATATTTCTCATCAATAAGTCTACATGTTATTTTGATATTATCTACAGTAAAAAAAGCATTTGATGCATTAAATTCTAATTGTACATTAGAAGACTTCTCATTTAATAAAGAATTTTTAAACAAATTGAGAGACTTTTTAGGTAATATCATAGTATGAGTTAGTTCTTCACCTTTAATATCAGATCGAGAATACCTAACTAATCTATGACCATCTGTTGAAACAAAAACACAAGCATCAGAAGATAGACTTAAATAAACTCCTGTCATAGCTGGTCGTAATTCATCATTACTAGCAGCAAAAATTGTATAATTAATAGCATCAATTAAATTTTTTGAATCCATCTTAACAGAATATCCATCAGCAACTTCAGGCATTTTGGGAAAATCAGTAGCATTTTCACCAACTAATTTATACCTTCCATTATCAGAGTTGATTTCTACATTATATGATTCCTTATCAATAGAAAATGTAACTGGTTGTTCTGGAAGATTTTTTAGAGTATCTAATAAAGTTTTTGAAGGGATAGCTATACTTCCATCTTCTTTAGATTCAACTTGTACTTCAACCATAATAGTCGTTTGTAAATCTGAAGCAGTAATTAATAAGTTCCCATTATTTATTTCAAAAAGTACATTTTCAAGTATTGGTACAACAGGATTTGATACAATTATTCCATTAACTACCGAAAGATGTTTTAAAAGATATGAAGAGGAAACTATAAATTTCATTATATCATATTTAGTAAGAAAGAGAAAAGGTAAATTAAAAAATAAATTTTACAATTTGAAGTAATAATACAATCTAGTTTTTAAAATTATATTTCCTGTTTCTATAAAGATATCTTAAAACAAAAATAATTACATATAATATAATGGGAATGAATAAATTAATCCACTGATAAAATTTTTTATGGATATTCACTTTTGATTTATCAAGTTGATAATAATTAAAATCTTTTAGCTTAGAATCAATCAATTTTTCATCTTCTAATAAATAAAAAATGATGTTTTCTAATAGCTCTTTATTAGCATATTTCTTTTTTTGATAGTAATCATTTCCTAATTCAATAGCTTTATTTTTAACAATATCATTTCTCATAATATCGCCATCTGATATTACTACAAGTTTACTATTTGTTCCATTGGATATAAAATTTTGATCTTTAAGATTAAAATCAATTATCCTGTTTTCAAATAAAGAAGGGAATTTTCCTTCAAGTAAAATGCCAATTAACTTCGATCCTGAATTATAATCAAATTCATCTAATCCTTTTCCTAAATCATTTAATCTAATTAACACTGGAAAATTATCTACTGATGAATAGTTTGAAGTCCAAAGAAGTGGTGTTTTATTAATTGACTTTAAATTATTTACAGTATCAATACTAGAAACAAATTTTGTTAAAACGATACCTAAATTTTTAACTATTGAATGTTCTCCATACTTAGAAATTTCTGGGAAATATGGAAATGGAAGAGAAACAATATTAGGATTATTTCCAAAATTACCTATCACTATTGGAAATAATGCTGAATTATAATCCTTTACATAATTTTTATTTATTCTAATTCCATACTTATATAACAAATCATCAAGATTATGATTATATTCATAAGCTAAGATTTCGTCATTCAATGAATCATTTAAATCCACACCTAAAGCATCTAATAATAAAAGAATTCTTCCACCTTTCATAAGAAACTGATCAATAATAAATTTTTCTTTTAAACTAAAGGAAGATTTTGGTTTTGCTATAATCAATAAATCAAATTCATTAACTCTATCGAAAGAATCAGTTATATTGAATCTTTCAAAAAAATATTTTTTTTCAATTAAAGATTTAAAACTTTTAATTTCTAAGGAATCAAGTTCATTATGTCCTGAAATAAATCCTACTTTCTTTTGCTTAACTTGATCAATAAAAAATAAATTAGAAATTATTTCAAATTCTAAATTTTCTATAGATTGATTTATTACTTCAGATGGAGAAAAATTTTTATCTCCAGATAATAACAATATGGTTTCGGTTTTGCTTCCACTATTTATTAAAATTGCAGGAAAAACTCTCTTAATCACCCTCCCTTGATTAGAATTATAAACTAAATCAGTAGGATTTATCCCATTTAATAGTAATTTTTCAATCATTACTTTCTTTTTATCGTCATCTAATGCATCAATGTTTATAAATTCATAGGTTATATTACTTTTATTATAGTTTTGAATATCAACCATTTTTCTAAAAATTTCTGATTTTAAATGCATCATTCCAGAAGGCAAATCACCTGAAAGAAAAATTTCAAATTTTACTGGATTTTTTATTCTTTTAATAATTGATATACTAGATTTAGATAGTGAATATCTTTTATCGTTAGTTAAATCAAATCTTATCTTTTTCATACTAGATAAAGTATAAATCATAACAAAAAATAATATAATCATTAATAAAAAATTATTTTTCATTATAGTGTATTTTTAAGATTATTTAATGAAAAATAAAAAAATAAAAGAATTATAATAAAAAAATAAACAAAGCTATTAAGTTGTAAAATTCCTCGAGTAAAATTCAAATAATGAAAAGAAAATGTAAAATGATCAAAAAATGAATTACCATAATTAATTGAATCATAAAAATTAATCATATCAATTCCTTCATATAAAATATAACAAACAAAAGATGTAAGAAGAAATGAGATTATTTGATTTTGAGAAACAGAAGAAAAAAATATTCCAATAGAATTCATTGCACCTACTAATAAAATCAAACCTAGGTACGAGTTAATTATAATTAAATTATCAGCATTTCCAGTTGGATTAGATAAATTATATATAGTTAACCAATATGGGAAAGTAAAAAAAATTAAAAGAATTGAAATAAACCAACAAGATAAAAATTTACCTAAAATAATTTTATAATGTGTAACGGGTTGTGCTAATAGAATTTCAAAAGTTCCAAGTTTTTTTTCTTCTGAAATAGTTTTCATAGTTATTGATGGAATCAAAAAAATAAAAATATAAGGAACAATATCAAAAAAAACATCTAATGATGAAAGACCATATTGGAAAATATTAGTTGAAGGAGATATCCAAACAAAAAGACTATTTGATAAAAAAAAAATTGAAAAAATCACAATCCCATTTAGAGAATCAAAAAATGTTTTTATTTCTTTTTTAAATATTATAAACATTTAATTTTCTATTATTTTGTGAAAAATTTTATCTAAAGAAATATACTTAAATTTTTTTTTTAAGTTTTCAAGATTAGAATCTAAAACGATTCTACCTTCATCTAAAAAGATTACTCTATCACAAATTTCATTAATTTCACTTAACAAATGAGAAGAGAAAATCACAACTTTATTAATAACTAATCTTTTAATTAATTCCCTTATTTCTATTATCTGAGATGGATCCAAGCCTGTTGTAGGTTCATCTAAAATTAAAATATCTGGATTATG
>CAZYIL010000056.1:0-9530 GCA_964646945.1 uncultured Marinoscillum sp.
ATACTTCTCAACTTTTGCTAAGTCTATGGCTGCTATTGGAGCTTTTGTTGCTGGGAATCATAATATTATTGACAATCTTAGGTATAAATTAAGGTCTCAAATTTTTGCTAAATCTTTGCCAATGCCAATTGTTATTGGAAATCTTAAAAGACTAGATTTACTTATAAATAATCCTGAATTTAAGATTAAACTTTGGAATATAGTGAATAAACTTCAATCTGAATTAAAGAAAAATGGTTTTGATATTGGAACTACTGAATCTCCAGTTACTCCCATCATATTAAAAGGAGGAGTTTATGAGAGTAAAAATATTATTAAAAATTTAAGATCAAATTATGGCATTTTTTGTTCAGGTGTTATTTATCCTGTGGTACCTAAGGGCATAGTTATGTTAAGAATTATTCCAACAGCTTTGCATACGATTGAAGATGTTGATTTGACCATTTCTGCATTTAAAGAGGTAAAAAATGATCTAGATTCAGGATTTTATAAAAAAAAGGGCCAAAAAGGATCTATTTTGTCATAATTTCGTTAAAAATCGCCTTTATTTCTTTTATTAATTACATTTTAGCTATAAATTGTATCTAGTATTAACCAATGTTTAATAAATTAAATTTAATATTATGGGTAGATATGATGAATTAAGTAGTTTAGTAGAAGGTCTCGGTGGAGACTTTTCAAAATTTTATGATAAAGGAAATAAAGCAGCTGGTACAAGGGTAAGAAAAGGAATGCAAGCTTTAAAAGTTTGGGCTCAAGATGTAAGAAAAGAAGTTCAAGCTAAAAAGAATGCTGGCTAAGAAATAGATTCAAACTATACAATGCTTTATAGCATTTTTTAGTTTTTGAATTTTTCAAAAGGGTAGTTAAAAAAACTACCCTTTTTTATTTTATCATTTTCACATATTTTATTAGTTCATCTAGTCTATTTTCAAGATCAAATTCTTTAGTTGATTTGATAATCATATCGAATAAATTACTAGATTCAATTATAAAACCTACTCTACATTTTGCTAATGATCTAATAAGAATATTTTCAATTTCTTGGTTCACTTTTAAATCAACATAAATAAGATAATCATATGGTTGGTAAATAAGATTGTTTGCATTACTATTTTTCCAATTTCCCCAAAAATTCAAATCTTTAATTTTAATAGTATTTAAGTATCGATTTTCAGCATTTACTAGTTCCACAATAGGATATAAATCAACTTTTTTTTTATCTTTTTTCATTTCTGAAGATATCTTATCAATAAACTTTTGTTTTTTTTCTGACTCATATCTATAGACTATAGCTATGCTTTTTGATTTTTTATAGTTAATAGATTTTCTATTAATTCTATCTCTTTTTCTTTCAAGTTTGTTAATAATTGATAAAAAATATTTCATAAATTATTGATTTATCATTTTATTAAAATCTATTTCGGAGATGATATTAATATTTAGATTTTCTGCTATTATTTTTTTAGATGGGCCTATATTTTCACCTGTTACTAGGAAGTTTGTTTTTTTTGAGATACTTGAAGATACTTTTCCTCCATTATGAGTTATGATTGTTTTTAATTCATTTCTTGAATAACCTTTAAAAGTTCCTGAAATAACAAAATTTAAATTATTAATCGAAGAATTATAATTTATTTTTTCTTTGTTATAAAACTTTAAACCAACACTCTTTAATTTAGATATTAACAATATATTTTTTTTTTCTTGAAAAAAATTTGTTATGCTCATAGCTATTTTTTCTCCAATTTCATTTATATCTATGATTTTATAATATTCTGTTCTAATTAAATCATCTATTGATTTAAAATTTTGAGTTAGTAATTCAGCTGTTGTTTTACCAACATATCTAATTCCAAGACCGAATAAAATATTTGAAAATTCTGCATTTTTTGACTTTTCAATACTTTCTAAAATATTTACACAGGATTTTTCTTTTAATCTTCTACTCTTTTCTTCTCCACCAGAATTATTGAATATAATATTTATATTATAAAGTTTATTAAAATTTAGATCATACAAATCTGACGCATTTTTTATTAATTTATTATCAATTAATCCTTTTATAGTTTCTGGTCCTAAATGTTCAATATTCATTGCGTCTTTTCCAATAAAATGTTCGATTCTACCCTGAATTTGAGGAGAACAATTATTGTAATTTTCACAATAATGGTTTGCTTCATTATTCTTTTTTAAAAGTGGATAATTACAAGATGGGCAAGATGAAATAAACTCTATAGGATAGGTATTATTTGCTCTCTTATTAAGATCAACTCCTGTGATTTTAGGTATAATTTCTCCTCCTTTTTCTATAATTACAATGTCTCTAATTCTTAAATCCAATCTTTTAATTTCATTGAAATTATGAAGGGAAGCTCTTTTAACAATTGAACCACTTAATTTAACGGGTTCCAAAATTGCTACTGGTGTTATAGCACCAGTTCTACCTACTTGATATCTAATTTTTTTTAGTAAAGTTTTAACATCTTCGGATTTATATTTAAAGGCTATGGCCCATCTTGGATTTTTGCTGGTAAAACCTAATTTTTCTTGCTGTTCCAAACTATTAACTTTTATTACAATTCCATCTGTTTCAACATCAATTTTATTTCTTTCACTTTCCCAATATTCAATATATGATATAACTTCTTTTATTGAAGAACATTTTGTAAATGAATTAGGAACGTTATAATTTAATTTTTTTAAAAAATTTAATGCTTGATAATGATTTTTTATTGCATCAATTTTAGTAATTAAAGAATATATATAACAGTTTAAATTTCTTTTTGACACTTCACTTGAATCTTGCATTTTAAGACTTCCAGATGCTGCATTTCGAGGATTTGAAAATATTGATTTATTGTTGTTTTTTCTATAATTGTTTAGTTTTTTGAAATCATTTTTTGAAATAAATGCTTCACCTCTCACCTCAATAAAATCTGGAGCCCCAATAGGTAATTTTATGGGAATAGATTTTATAGTGTATACATTGTTTGTAATATTATCTCCTTTTTTTCCATCGCCTCTTGTTAAAGCATATTTTAAAATTCTATTTTCATAAATTAAACTTAATGCAATTCCATCATATTTTAATTCACATGTATATTGAATATTTTCATCAGGTAAATTTTTTTTAATTCTCTTATCAAATTCAATTAACTCAGCTTCTGAATATGTATTAGATAAAGAGAGCATTGGATTATTATGCTTTATAGTTTCAAATTTTTTTGTTATGGTTCCTCCAATTCTTTGAGAAGGTGAATCTATTGTTTTAAGATGAGGAAATTTATTTTCAAGTTTAATTAAAGTGTTTAACTTTTTGTCATATTCAAGATCGGAAATTTCATTACTATCTTTATTATAATATATATTATTATGGTATTCTATTTCTGATTTAAGAGTATCAATTTCCCTTTTTATTATTTGCTCTTCTTTATTCATTTATTTAAGAATCTCTGTTTTTTTCTTGAATTTTTCTCATCAAACTAGTAGCTAATGATCGTGGAATAAATCTATGAATATTGGCTATAATTTTATTGATTATTCCAGGCACAGCTATTGTCTTACCTTTTTTTAATGCTTTGTAACCATATTTTGCAACTTCTTTTGCTGAAGAAAAATTAAAATTAATTTTTTTCTCTTTTGACGAAACTTTTTTTTGAAAATTGGTTTTAGTCTGTCCGGGACATAATACGGTAATTGAAACACCTGTATTTTTCAACTCATTAGCTATTGCTTCTGAGAAGTGTAAAATATAAGTTTTTGTTGAATAATATATTGACATTAGTGGCCCTGGTTGAAAAGCAGCAAGGGATGACATATTCAATATTTTACCTTTTTTTCTTTTGATCATATTTTTTAGAAAAAGCTTTGTCAGTTCGGTAGTGCACATTACATGTAGCATAATCATATTTTTTTCAACTTCCCAATTTGTGTTTTCAAACTTTCCAAATAAACCAAATCCAGCATTATTAATAAGAACCTCAATATTTTTATTTCTTAATTTATTATAAATATCTAGGGAAGCATTATGTTTAGAAAGGTCTTTATTAATCAGCATAATTTTATTTAGATGTTTTTTTTCAATATTTAACTTTACTGTTTCTAATTCAAGTTTATTATTATCGATGATGATCACATTATAATTATCTTTAAGTAGCAATTTAACAAACTCATAACCTAAACCACTTGCTCCTCCTGTTACTATAGAAAATTTCTTCATATTATAACTAAAAGTCTATTTTTGAAATATAATCACACAACATTTCTACACTTTCTTTAGAATGGGTAGGAAAGTTTGCAATTCTTATTTGATTAACATTATTTCCATATCCTTTTCCAATAATTAAATTATTTTTCTTTAGTTCTTTAATTAATAATTCAGAATTATTAACTGTTTCTCCAACGATAACAGTTTTAGATCTTATTTCTTCATCATTTATGGAGTGACAAATTTTTGAGTGATTTTCTATTGTTAAATTAATGATTTTGGATTTATATTCTATCTCATTTATTATTTTATTTAATCCTTTATTGTTCATATCATTTATGACATTTGATAAAAGAAATATAGCTAATATATTTGGTGTTTCTGGAGTCTGATTTTTTTGATTCATTTCATGGAGTTTTGTTAGAGAATGGTATGAACCAACTATTTCTCCCTTGTTAATTTTTTTATAACAAAAATCAAGGCATTTTTTATTATATATCCAAACACCTAACCCTGAAGGTAATCCAAAACATTTTTGAACTGAAAAATAGAAAGTGTCCACATCATTAACATTAAATGGAATAACTGGACTTCCGCTTACACAATCTAATGCAATTAACGATTTATTAAATTTTTTTCTTGCTTCTGATATTTTCTCATTAGTACTTGAAATTCCAGTGCTAGTTTCATTTAGAGTTAATGCGATTAGATCTTCATTATTGTATTTAATATTAAAATCATATGGTTTATTAAAGGATTCAATTAATCTAGAATTAAGATTATAATTTTTGGTGAAATCAAAAAATTTTTTTGAAAATGAACCATTTACAAAGTGTATTGAAGATTTGCTAATTAAATTTTGAATTATTCTTTCCCATACTTCATTAGCTGAAGAAGTAAATGCAATGTAATAGTCTTCATTTAATTCAAGTAAAGTTTTTATGTTTTCTATACATTCTTTGTGTAAACTTTTAAACATATTACTTCTATGAGAAATTGATAAAATATTTTTTTTTAATGCTTTTTTAATATGTTCTTCTACAGTAAAATATAGTTGAGATGGTCCAGGTGTAAAATAAATCTTATTTTTCATTGTGTATTTCCTTAATAAAGCACCCTTAATTTAATCGTTCCATCTATTTCTCTCAATTTTTTTATGACCTCTTTATTATATTCTTGATTTATATCGGTGATTACATATCCAATTTCATTATTTGTTTTTAAATATTGTCCTAAAATATTGATGTCAAATTCTGACAAAACTTTATTTATTTTAAGCATAACATTTGGTATGTTCTTATGAATATGTATAAATCTGTGTGCATTTAAAAGCTCTGGTAGAACTAAACCAGGAAAATTAACAGAATTTGATGTTGCTCCAGTATTTATATAATCAATAATTTTAGAAGGAATATAAGAGCCAATATTTTTTTGAGCTTCTTTTGTGCTACCTCCAATATGTGGAGTCAGAATTGTATTGGGTAAACTAATTAATTTTGAACAAAATTTTTGTTGATTATTGGAAGGTTCACTTGGAAATACATCTATTGAAGAACCAGCAATTTTTCCTGACTTGATATTTTCTTGTAACGCATCAATATTCACTATATTTCCTCTGCTATAGTTTATCAAAATAGTTCCTTTTTGCATCCAATTAAATTCTTTTCTGTCAATCAAGTTGTTATTATCTTTTCTTCCATCAACATGTAAAGAAATAATATTAGAATCTTGGATTAGCTTTTTCATTGAATTGTATCTTGATGCATTTCCCATAGATAGTTTTTCTTTTATGTCATAATATATGACTTTCATTCCAAGAGATTCTGCTAAAACTGAAAGTTGTGATCCAATATTTCCGTATCCAATAATTCCAAGGGTTTTATTTCTTATTTCAAAACTTTTAGCAGCATGTTTTTTCCATATACCTTGATGCATTTCCTTGTTTTTTTCAATAATGTTTCTCATCAAAAAAATAATTTGACCAATTACAAGTTCAACTACGGATCTTGTGTTGCTGAAAGGAGCATTAAACACAATTATTCCTTTTTTTTTAGTGAAATCTATATCGACTTGATTTGTTCCAATACAAAAAGTTCCAATAGCTAAAAGACGATTGGCGTTTAAAAGTATTTTTTTATTTATTTCTGTTTTAGATCTAATTCCGATAATTGAAGTATTTTCAATTTTTTTTATTAATTCTTTTTCGTTTAGACTTGAAGATATTATTTCAACTTTATATCCTTCTGTTTCAAAAATTAATTTTGAAATTGGATGGATATTTTCTAATAAAAGAACTTTTATCTTATTTTTAGGATAGGAAAGTTTTTTTTTATTCATCATCAAATATTTTTACAAAATCATCTAGCGATTTTAACAAAAAATCTGCTTTATCTAAAATGTTTTTTCTTTTTATATTTTCAATAAATAAATAGAATTTATCTGCATAACCTTCTCTTTTTATTTCATAGTCTGTATAACCATCTCCTATAACATTTATTTTTCCGTTTAAATTTAAATTTTTTATGATCTCAACTTTTCCTTTATTTTTAGATAAATGATTGTTTCGGTCATATCCAATCACGTTATTATCATGATCTATTATGAAACTATTTGCAAAAATATTTGATTTTTTTATTCCAAATTTAGAAACAACTGGATAAATGAGTTCAATAAATCCACCTGAAATTATAAAAATTTTTTTTCTATTTTTTTTAATAAATTCTTTATTCTTAATAAAAGATTCTGAAATATTGTTGTTGAGAGATTTAATAACCTTTTGAAGATCATTTTTTTTTATACTTAGTAATTTAAATTTTTCAGAAAAAGATTCTTCAAAAGAAATTATTCCCTCCATTCCCATTTTTGTAATTTTTTCTATTTTTTTTATAATTTTCTTATTTTGATTATTGCAAATTTTTACTAATTCATCTAGAGATTCAATTTTTATAAATGTGCTATCAAAATCTATAATTAAATATTCTTTCAAAACTTTACATTAATATTAACTGTATTTAGATAATATTTTTTTTACAAGTGAATGTCTTAATACGTCTTTCTCCTGAAATTCTACAATTCCTATTCCTTTTGTATTCTTTAATCTTTTTAAAGCATCTATAAGACCCGACTCTTTTTTTGATTTTAAATCGATTTGTGTAATATCTCCAGAAATTATCATTTTAGAATTTTTCCCCATTCGGGTTAAGAACATTTTAATTTGTGATGTTATTGTGTTTTGAGCCTCGTCTAGTAGAATATAAGAATCTTTTAAAGTTCGACCTCTCATATATGCTAGAGGGACAATTTCAATAGTTTTATTTTTAATTAATTGTTGTATTTTTTTTGCTGTCAAAATTTCTTCAAGAGAATCATATATTGGCCTCAAATATGGATTGATTTTATCTTCCAAATCTCCAGGAAGAAAACCTAAATTTTCACCAGCTTCAACAACTGGTCTAGTAATTACAATTTTTCTAATTATCTTTTCTTTTAATGCTTTTATGGCTAATACTACGCTTAGAAAAGTTTTTCCTGTTCCTGCTGGACCTGTTACAAATACTATATCGTTTTTTAAACTTAAATTAACAAATTCATCTTGATTTAAGCTTAATGAATTAATTTTCTTACCTTCTGACCCAAAAAAAATTAAACTTTCATGATCATTAATCTTCCCATTTTTGATTTTCGAATTAATATCATCTTGATTTATATTTCCAGATTTTTCATATTTGATAATAAGAGATCTAATAACTTCATCAATTTTTTGTATAAGAATTTTATTTCCTTTAATTAGAATCTTATTTCCTCGTGAAATAATTTTCGCATCAGGAAATGCAGATTGAATCTGAATAATGTTTTTATTTTCTACTCCTAGAAATTCAACAAGCTCAATGTCATTTAAATTAATTGTTTTTTCAACCAATTCTGCTATTTAATAATTTTTAATTTAACTAGATTTATTATTGAATTGTAAATTAAATAATTTCAATATTTTATATGTCTATTATTACCATTATTTCTGATTTCGGTTATTCTGATCATTATGTAGCAGCATTAAAGGCCAGCATATTCAAATTAAATTCTAATTTAAATATTGTAGATATAAGTCATGACATTAAAAAATTCAATATATCACATGCTGCTCATGTATTAAAAAATGTTTACAATGATTTTCCTCAAGGTACAATTCATGTTATTTGTGTTAAAGCTAGTGAGAAAAAGGAGAGAATATTAGTAGTAAAAATGAATGAACACTATTTTATTACTTATGATACCGGTATTTTTACTTTAATCAATTTAAAAGAAAACTATACAGCAGTATCAGTTGATTATTCTATTTTATCTTCTTTTCCTGAGAAAACTGTTATGGGTCCTATAGCTGCTAAATTAGCTGCAAATAATGATATTTCTACCATTGGCAAACCAATAATGGATTTAAAAAGAAAATATTTTGTTAATCCTAATATTACTAATAATAAGATAGTTGGTCATATTTTAAGAATAGATCATTATGGTAATTTGTTAACAAATATTAGCTATGATGATTTCAACAAATTGGAGAAAGAAAATTCTGGTGTTTATGAGATAATTATTGGCATAGAAAAACTTTTAAAAATTCATAAAGCATATTTTAATGTGGATGGAGGTGAGGTTTTCGCTTTATTTAATGAGAACAAGTTTTTGGAGATAGGAATGAATCTTGGTAATGCATCGAAATTGCTTGGGATGAAGGAGGATGATCCTATAACTATTAATTTTTTATAATTAATTTTGTTTTTTTTGCCAAAGTGGCGGAATTGGTAGACGCGCGCGATTCAAAATCGCGTTCCTTCGGGAGTGTGGGTTCGATTCCCACCTTTGGTACTTTTTATAACATATGAAATATATTTTATTTTTACTTTCATTTAATGCTTTTTCTCAGTTATCCTTACCAACTTTCCAAGCAATTCATAATAATCCAGAATCTGGTATTATACTACAGGATAACCTAATTTTACATCTAGATGCATCAAATCCAAGTTCTTTAAATCAAAATGATTTATTAAATTGGAGTGACCTTAGTACTTCAAGTAATGATATGGTTTTAGTTACAGGTTTTACTCGAAATTCATATACTTTAAATAGTAGTCCTTCATTTTCATCGAATAATGGAGGAGCTATAACTTTTAATGATGATGCTGCTTATCGAAAGTCTACATTTACTAATTTTTCTGGCAATGCATTTACAGTATCAATGTGGATAAAAACTTCTCAAACTTCCGGAAGACTTTTTAGCGTGGCTAGATCTCCAAGTTCTTATACAAAACAATTAATTTTATGGCTA
>CAZYIL010000057.1:0-9351 GCA_964646945.1 uncultured Marinoscillum sp.
TATTGTAAAAATGAATGATAACATTATGAAACCTGGGTTTGTTACAGCTAAAGACTTAAAAGAAATTGGATTGCCTGGATTGGCTTCTGTTTATTTTCCGCATTCATATAATTTTTCAGGTAATGTCTTTTTGGTAAACAGAAAACATATTAAACCAATTAAAAGTTCAACTTCTGAGGTAATGAAATATATAGTTTCTGGAGGTGTTTCCGGATCAATTCGAGTATAAATTATATGAAAGAAATCACACCAAAAGAATTAAAAATCTTAATGGACAAGGGAAATAAATTTCAATTAATAGATGTTAGAGATCAGCATGAAGTTGATTTATGTAATATAGGAGGTGAAATTATTAATTTTTACGAAATTCTTGATAAAAATCATGAAATAAATAGAAATAAAAAAGTAATTCTTTATTGTAGGAGTGGTCAAAGAAGTGCGACCGCTATAAATGCTTTAGAAAAACAATGTGGATTTGATAACCTTTATAACCTTAAAGGTGGCATCATAAAGTGGCGAGAGGATATTGATTCTTCAATTCCTTTATACTAGCTTTTTATGAAAAAAAACATAGCAAAATATTCTTTAGAATTTGTAGTTATAATTTTTGGTATTCTTATTTCTTTTTTCCTTGAAGAGCGTCGACAGAATTCTATAGAAATATCAAGAAAGAACAACACCATAAAACAATTAATAAGTGTTATTCAAGAAGATATTAAACAAATAGATAGATTTATTGATTTACAATCATATTCTTTATCAAGTTGTAATTTAATTTTTGAAAATTTGAATAATAAGAGTTCAATTTCAGAAGATAGCGCAATCTATCATTTATCTTCAATAGGAAGAGGATTAAGATCTTTTTTTCCACAAGAGGGAATATTTAATCAGCTTATTAGTTCAGATTTAATAAAGAGAATTAATTCTGAAGAATTAAAATTAAATCTTTTTAAATTATACAATGAAGATTTAAAAAGACATGATACACATGCTAAAGAATTTGATGTTTATTTTCTTAATTTCAATTATAATCTCTCAGTTAAATTCTTTTTAGAAGATGAATGGTCATGGGGAAATAAACCAATAAATATTAAAAGTTATAAATTCAACAGAAAATATTACAAAAGCGATGATATGTATGGAGATCTTATTGAATTGAAATCTTCAATGATTTCATACATAAAGGAACTAAAAGAATTAAAAAAATCTTATATTTCGTTGAATAAATTGTGTCTTAAAGAATTAAATTAAAACTCAATCTATTGTAGTAATTCCTGGTTTTGGTATTTCATATTCTCCTTTTTCATTTGGGAGAGTAGGGGGTGTGGAATTCCAGTTTAAATTATCTGGAACTAATTTCTGTTTTGAATTAAGAACTTGTTCCCAAGAAATCTTTTTTCCAGTATAAGTAGCCATCCTACCCATTATTGCTGTTAGAGTACTTTTTGCTCCATATTCTGCATTAGAAATCACATTACTATTTCTTATTGATTCAAAAAGTTTATCAAGTTCTACTTGATATGGATTTGGTTCGTTATCTGAATCCCAATAATTAGTGTTTGGATACGTATAAATAATATCTCCTGATAAATTTTTTATTTCCCCTTTTCCCATAACTATTGATCCTTTTGTTCCTTGAAATACTTCATCTACTCTTCGCATAGTTCCTTTTTGATGTCTGCATTGACTCGAAATCACAGCACCATCTTCATAAGTAAATTCTACAAAGTGATGGTCAAAGATTTCACCATAATCAATTCCTTTTCTAACTTCTCTTCCTCCCATGCCTTGAGCAGAAACCGGATAACTTCCAATAAACCAATTTGCAACATCAATATTATGAATATGTTGTTCTAGAATATGATCACCACACAACCAGTTAAAGTAGTACCAGTTTCTCATTTGATACTCTAATTCTGATTGTCCAGTCTCTCTATTCTTTACCCAAACGCCAGCATCATTCCAATATACTTGACCAGAAACAATTTTTCCTATTTCACCTTTTTCTATTTTCTTCAAAATATTTATATACTTGTTTTCATAGTGTCTTTGTAATCCAACAACTACATTTAATTTTTTTTGTTTAGCAACCTTTGCGGTTTCTAAAACTCTTTTTATACCTGGAGCATCTGTTGCTAAAGGTTTTTCCATAAATACATGTTTATCATTTGCTATTGCATATTCAAAATGTTGAGGTCTAAATCCGGGTGGCGTAGTAAGAATGACTACATCTGATTTTTCAATAGCCCTTTTATATGCATCAAACCCAGTAAATAAGTTTTTTTCATCAACATTTATTCTTTTTATATCTGAAAAATTTTCTTTAATACCTTTTAGACTTGATTCAATTCTGTCTTTAAATGCATCTGCCATAGCAACTAACTCTACATTATCATCCGCATTTAAAGCTTGCACCACAGCTCCTGAGCCTCTTCCTCCACAACCAACTACTGCAAGTTTTAATCTTTTATTTTCTTGAATATGTCCCATGCTTTTTAAAGGGAGTGAAGTTGCTAGTAACCCACTTGTAGCTATTGCAGTATTTTTACAAAATTTTCGTCTAGAAACGTTATTATTCTTATTGATTTTATTAGATGTTGATTTCATATTATTAGATTTTTATTTATTATAATTTAATCTATTTTTTTTTCTTCCCAAAGTAAATTTTGATCATCTATAGAAGGAGTTTCTAAAGGTCTTACTATTCTAAACCCTATAAATTGAGCATCTGTATTCCACCACTTACTTTTTGGAATTTGCGGATCTCTTTTTTTTAATTTAGGACTAGATTGATGTCTTTTAGCGCTTCTTAATTGCATGGCTTCGTCTTTCCAAGAACCTCCTCTTATTGTTCTTGGATAGGTATTTTTAGCTACCATGTAAGGGTTTTTTGTGTTATTTCTTTTTTGATATGCATCAGCTGTATATTGATCAAGTGTCCATTCAGAAACATTACCATGCATATCGTATACACCCCATTTATTGGGTTTCTTTAAACCAACTTTTTTATATGATCTATTACTGTTTTCTTTAAACCAAGCATAATCTTTTAATATGGCAGTATCATGACCAAATGAATATAATGACTCGCTTCCCGCTCTACATGCATATTCCCATTCTGCTTCAGTGGGGAGCCTATAATAATTTCCTGTTATAGCAGATAGCCATTGACAAAACTTAGAAGCAGCATAATGAGTCATATTAATTGCTGGATACCCTTCTGTTCCCATACCAAAACTCATATCTATATATGGGATTGTAGCACCAGAAATAGCATCAACATTTATTAAAACTTCATTTCCATGATTTTTTGATGAAGAAATATTATCAATTTTTCTTTCCATAAATAAGTGATATAGATCCCATGTTATTTCATAACTTGATATCCAAAAAGGAGAGATCTCAATGGTGTGCTGTGGCCCCTCATCTTCTTTTCTTTCATTTTCATTTTCTGGACTCCCCATTTTGAATTTACCACCTTGTATAGCGACTAATTCAATTGTTTTAGAAGTACCATTAATTTTTTGTGTATAATTTTTAAAAGGGAAATTAAATGATGTGGATGTTAAAATATATATTAGAATGAAGATTGAATTTTTCATTTTAATTAAATCGTATTGTCTAAAATAAATTTTGAGGAATATTAGGAAAAAGCTTTAATGCATTTTTAAAGTAAACTTTTTGCAATACGGTATCAGGAAGATTTAGTCCATACATTTTCCAATGTGCATGTCTTTTCCTATAATAGTCAAAATATTCATCATCAGTTTCTAACACTCTAAAATAGGTTCGAGACTCAGTAATTTTGACAGCATCTGTTCCAAACAGGACTCTATCTTGGTAATCAATAAAAAATTTTCTAGCTCTTTTAGGTTGCCTTCCTAGTTCTGCTAGAACAGCTCCCATCTCTGTCATTACATTTGGAAAGCTGTCAAGGTGTGCTGATAGTCTATCTAAATCGTTTGCCATCCATCCCATATGTGCATTGATAAACATTGTATTAGGATGTTTTTTGAAAATAGAATGTTGTTCTGAAAGGATTTCTTCAAATGACGGATTTTTCTTTGGATCACGGTACCTTCCAGGTATTTGTCTCAGCTCCAGCCAACGTTCATTATTTTTATCTTTAGGATTCCAAAATGAAGATGGTTCTCCACTATGAATTAAAACAGGGATATTTAACTCGCCACATATAGACCAAATGGGGTCCAGCCTTTTATCATTAATTTTTATCCGATTTCCGTTTTTATCTTTATTGGTTAATCCTAATGATTTATATATTTTTAGTCCGATAGCTCCATTTTTAACAGCTTCTTCAATAAGGGTTTGATTTGATTCAGCAAATTTTGGTTCATCTATTTCTTCAAAATCTAAGTTCACAAAAATACCAAATCTATTAGGAAAATTATCTTTAATATTTTTTAATGATTTTTTTAAATAAATCCCTCTGAATCCACTTAGATTTATCATGTATGCCATATTGAGAGAATCCATTTCATTCACAAGTTTGGAAAGATCTCTTAAAGGTATATCAAGAAGTAACTGATGATTATGTACATCTACATAAGGATATTTGGCTTTTCTTATGAGATTTTCTTTTACTACTAGCGTCGATTTTGGTTCGTATTCTTCAATATCCATCAAATTATATTTGTATTGAATTATATCTATGGTAAAATAAATAACTCCTCCAAAACATATTAAAAATAAAATTGCTTTGATTAAATTTTTAAAACTAGCCCAAGAAAAAAAATTCATTTAATAGAAATTGATATTTCAGTAGTATCCCATTGTAGTCTTAAAAACAGGTCAGATTCTTTTTCAACAAAGTCGATTGTAAGTTGCTCTATTGAATTTTCTAAAGTTGATGTAGGAACTTCTATTTCTAATATATCTTTGGACTTGTCCGGGTTAAAAAATCCAAAACTTCCATGTTCTGCGTTTAGAATAACTTTCCATGAATTGTTATTTGGAATCGTATAAAGCCAATATTTCCCTTTAGGAAGTTTAGTTCCTCCAAAATCGATTTCTCTACTAACTGAAAAATCGGTAGAATAATTAGCTCCAGTTCTCCAATATTCGTTAAAGGGAACCAAAGCATCATCGGATTTTGGACCAAAGATAAAACGCCCTTTCTTATATGGTCTGCTGTATTGTACTTCTAATTCAATATCCTCGCTCTTATAGGTTACCTTATCCAAGGGACTCAATGGAGGTGATAAATATATATTTAACGCATACCCTAGAAAGATTAGAATTATTATTATTAGAGGATATTTAAGATATTTCATAAGTATTAAGTTTTAAGGAATAATTTTAAAAATAAATATTTGATTTTATTCATGAGGGAAGGAATTATGGTTATTATTAATGAAATTTAAAAATAATAAATTATTCTGATTTTTTAACTGGAATAGTTATTGTTTTTGGAAAGTAACGATCGACACTACTGATCTCATTTTTTTCGTTAGCTCTGAGCACTTTTTGAATTTTTATAATAATTAAATCACCATACTCTCTATGGCCCAATCTTTTTAAAAGAATATCATTAGAATTAACGGTAGTATAATTTATAGTTCTATCTTTTCTATACAGACTTACTTCTGCTAATGAGACTTTATACTTATTTGCATCTACAGAAGAAAAAGCTCTTAGCTTTAAAACTTTAGTTGAAGTATCTATTGGAACAAAACAATCAATGGAACAAGTTATGCCATCAAATGGAAGTAAAAGTTCTACACTAACATCTTCTTGTGCTACAATTTTACCTGAAACAAAAATAAGAAGAAAAATTGATAAGAATTTTTGTATCGACATAACCTATGAAATAAAAATAGTTAGTTAATGATATAATTATTTTTTTCCAACAATGAATGAACTAACAATCATGCCAACACCTACAATTAATAGTCCAATTGCTATGTTAATTGAGTTATCCTCAGTTCCACCAATAGATTGAGAACTAAAATACATACTTAAAAGGTTGACGGGTACACTACCCAACATTAATATTGATCTTATATCCATTTAACTAAAGTAAATAAAGTTTAAGGAACTACCAATTTTTTATTAGAATTCAAGAGATTAATCTTGAAGTTACAAAATCATTTATTCCGATTAATTATATTTACAAAGTGAAGAAAATTAACTTTTTAAACCTATTATTTATTCTTTCTCTTCTTTTTGGATGTAGTGAAAAAGAAACTTCTAACACTAACACTTTGCTTAAAGATTATGTAAGCTTGGATGATCCTTCTTTTCGTTATGAGGTAATCGATACGGTGCATGGAGATGATTGGAAAGAATATAGAATCAAGATGGTTTCCGGGACGTGGCTTACTCTTAAAGATTTTGATGATGAGTCAAATGAGTGGTGGCATTGGGTCTCTATGATCGTTCCAAATGAAATCAATCAAACAGAATCTATGATGGTCATTGGAGCAGGCTCTACAGAAGACTATAAAGGAATGACTAGTGATGATGTTACGACCAATACTCAATCTTTAAAAGTAGCACTTGAAACCAGATCAATTGTTTCCGAGGTTACCAACGTTCCTTTTCAGCCAATAAACTTTTCAAATGATGGAAAGGATATACGTTATGAAGATGATCTTATCGCATATGCATGGAGACAATTTTTGGAAAAAGGGGCTAAAGAAGAAGATGTTGAGTGGCTTCCTCGCTTTCCCATGACAAGAGCTGTTGTCAGGGCTATGGATGTTGTGCAAGCGTTAAGTCAACAATTAGAAAATCCTATAGACAGTTTTTTTGTTACAGGTGCCTCTAAAAGAGGATGGACCACATGGACTACTGCTATAGTCGATGATCGTGTGATGGGAATAGCACCTGTAGTGATAGATATTCTTAATCTTTTCCCTACATTTGATCACCATTGGAAAGTTTATGGAGAGTGGTCGCCCGCCATAGAAGATTATGAAAATGAAGGGATCATGGACTGGACAGAATCCAATGAATATAATGTTATTATAGATATTGAAGATCCCTATTCCTATAGGGAGCAGCTTACCCTTCCTAAATTTCTTGTGAACGCAACGAGCGATGAATTTTTTGTCACAGATTCATGGCAGTTTTACTGGGATGATCTTGAAGGAGAAAAGCATTTGCAATATCTTCCCAACACTGGGCACGGGCTTTATGGAACCTATAAGACTAGAAGTATGATTTCTTTTTACCACCACCTGATTTCTGATATAAAAATACCTGAATATAGCTGGAAAATTAGTGACGATACGATTCACATGTCCGTTAATCCGTCAGAGAATTATGCATTAAAAAAATGGGAAGTAGTAAATCAGAAAGAGCGTGATTTTAGAAGCTACAAAATAGGGGAGAGCTGGACTTCTGAAAATATAGAGGTCAGTGAAGATGGAAGGTATGCTATCCCTATAGTGGAGCCAGCCTCCGGCTATAAAGCTGGTTTTGTAGAAATAGTGTTTAATCCTGACTCTTCTTTTCCTTTAGGTTTTAGCAGCGGAACATTAGTTGTCCCTCATACCTATCCTTTTCCTAGGTTCGTTCCCCCAAATCCAAAGGGGACTAGATAGCTCTATGGAAAAATTATTTTCTTACGGCACATTGCAGCTAGAAAAAGTGCAATTAGATACTTTTGGCAGAATCTTGAAAGGAGAAAAAGACGTGTTGCTAGAATATATTATAAGGCAACTGCACATAAAAGATTCATCGGTGATCAGCTCAAGTGGCACGAGCGATCATCATATAATAGAGTATTCAGGAAAATCTTATGACAAGGTTTCAGGCATACTGTTTGAGATTACTAAAGAAGAGCTCTTACAGGCAGACAACTACGAGGTAAGTGACTATAAAAGAATCATGGTAACTTTTGAGTCAGGAAAAAAGGGGTGGGTATATACCCAGAAATAAGTTTCTAGTGAAAGATTAGACTAGCAATCACAACAATCGCAATCGCAAGTTTCTTTACATTCACATTTATCACATTCACACATAGTTGTATAATTTGTTATACACAAAAGTAGTTATTTTTTATTAGATTTGTATCGCTTTTTCTTTAAAGCATCTTTCAACACCAAACTATCTTAATATTTCGAGGATTAATTGTTAGATTTATATATAAAATATTTTTATTATTGATCTCAAATTTTGTTAAAGAAAACCTTAAAAAAAATTACAATTTTAAAAAAATCCCTTCTATAATGGTAAAAGGGAAAGCACAACCAATAGAAGTATGGTCCTATAAACATTTCAATTGATTACTGAATAATTTATGATAAGAAATTAGGTGATTGCAAACAATCAGGAATATCAGTAGATTAGAGAGATGAAAAAAACTTATTTTGTAATTAGAAGGTAACCAAATGAAAAACATCAGCATCAAACTATCTCTTTATGTCAACTATTTTGTCTTTGCTATTTTGTTGAATAGCGTAGGGATTGTAATCTTAAAATCACAGAATGTCTATGGAGTAGGAGAGGTAGAAGCAAGTATTTTAGAAGCCTATAAGGACCTTCCTATCGCTATTGTGTCTTTTCTTATTGCCTCTTTTCTCCCTCGTATAGGTTACAAGAAAGCCATGCTTACTGCCCTAGTGTTGGTGACAGCAGCTTGTATTTTTATGTTTTATGGAAACTCATTTTTTTCTGCAAAAGTATTGTTTGCTTCAGTTGGAGCAGCTTTTGCATTGATAAAAGTTTCAGTATATTCATGTATTGGTCTTGTTACTTCCAATGAAAAGGAACACAGCAGTTTGATGAGTAGTATCGAAGGGGTCTTTATGTTTGGCATTGCTTTGGCCTATTTTCTTTTTCCTGCCTTTAACACCAAAGGAATTCCGGATGCCTGGCTTGATGTGTATTGGGTTCTTGCGGCATTGTCTCTATTGTCCTTTGTTTTATTATTTTTTGTAAAATTTGATGAAGGTGAACAAATTCCCGGATCGAATCTCCTAGACGATGTCAAGCAAATGTTTGCTTTGACAGCAAAACTTTTAGTCATCGTTTTTGTGATAAGTGCCTTTTTATTCGTTATGTTAGAACAAGGCATCATGACGTGGCTGCCTACTTTCAATAACGACGTTTTGAATTTTTCTGAAAACGTTGCCATTATGATGGCAAGTATTTTTGCCATCTCTTTAGGGGTAGGACGATTAATTGCTGGATATCTTTCGAAGTATTATTCATGGTTTCACATTGTGGGAGGATGTATCCTTTTAGCCATGGTAATGGTTATTTTTGTCTTACCGAAAACAATTGAAGTTGGGATAAACGAAAGCGCTATAGAAAACATTTCTGCGGTACCCCTTTTAGCTTTTGCATTTCCTCTAGTAGGATTTTTTATTTCCCCCATTTATCCTT
>CAZYIL010000058.1:0-9296 GCA_964646945.1 uncultured Marinoscillum sp.
CATCATATTTATTTAAAACTTTTATTTATTTTTTATTATTTGATTTATTTTTAAAATCAAAACTTATTAACTCTAAATCTTTTTTCTATATCATTTTATTCTTTTCTGCCCTCACTTTAATACTCAATTTATCTTACAGTAAAGGTATTTTTGGAAATTATTCTGACGCATTTAACTTTCCGAGAGTAATCAGTATTTCGATGGTTTCTTTACCCTTATTATTGTTGTTTAATTATGTTAATATATATCATCATCTATTCATATTTTTTTCAACATTTATCACTTTTTCTGGTGCCGCATATTTACTTTATTTTGTAATTATTTTTAGAAATTTTCCATTATTTATTCTTATAACTTTATTTGTCATATTTATGAATTTTAGTTTTGAGGATTATGAATTAATAAATCAATTTATTGAACAAAAACAGATTTCTTTTGATAAAAAAATTGGAAATGTGACAAGTAACCTTGATGGATTTAATCAATATGAAATTTCAGAAACTTTAAGTATTGAACTTTATCATAATGGTGGATTCTTATTTTCTACTTTGGTGTCCTTATTTTTAATTAATTATATATATATAAATTCTGGAAGCATTTTATTTTCATTTTTTTCATTAATTCTTATATCTTCAAATCCTTTTCCATTAATTTTGTTACTTATCATTGCCAACTTTTTAAAAATATCCAAAAAAAATTATGAAAATAGATAGTATAATAGATCTACCTTTAAATGATGTTAAACTTGTTAAATATTCTCACTTTAAAGATACTCGTGGTTTTTTTACTGAATCATATAATTTTTCTCAGTTTAATGAACATAATCTTTTAGATGGTAATCAAGTTGTGCAAATTAATGAAAGTCATAGTCAGAAGAATGTTATAAGAGGCTTACATTTTCAATGGAATCCTTACATGGGTAAGCTTGTAAGGACAGTAATTGGTAGAATGATTGATTTAGTATTAGATTTGAGACCTAATAGCCCAACATTTAGAAAGATTTTAGCTATTGATATGCCTTATGATCCAGATTCTGGATTAAATACATGGATCTGGGTTCCACCTGGATTTGCACATGGTAATTTTTTTCCTGAGAAAACACGTATTGAATATTTATGTACTGGTATGTATAATCAAAATTGTGAAACTGGAATCAATCCATTTTCAGATGATATTGACTGGTCTATTTGTGATGCTAAAATGAAGAGTTTATTTGATTCATTGAAAAACAGATTTATAATTAGTGATAAGGATAAAGAATTAGAAAATATAGAAACTTGGTTAGGATCTAATAACGGATCTGTTTTTAATTCCTTATAAAAATGGATAAAATATATTTTATTACTGGATCTAAAGGTCAATTAGGAGGTAAATTAAAAGAATTACTTCCTAAGAGTTTAACTCCTACAAGAAAAGATTTGGATTTATCAAATTTTACTAAACTAGAGTTATTTTTCAAAAAAAATAATTTTGATGAAGTTATTCATTGTGCTGCCAAAACGTCTCCTCCTACAGTAGATAATAATCCAAATGAAGCGATACTAGATAATATAGTTGCTACTTCTAATATTGCATTTTTATGTAATAAATTTAATAAAAGGTTGATTTATATTTCTACTGATTATGTTTATAAAGGTGATAAGGGAAATTATAATGAATTAGACGCTTTGAATCCAATAAATTTATATTCAATATCAAAATTGGGAGGTGAATGTGCTGCTAGAATGACAAAAAATCATCTTGTGTTAAGGTTAAGTTTTGGACCTGATATTTTTCCATATGATAAGGCTTGGACAGATCAATATACTTCAAGAGAAACATTAACTAATATTTCAAAAAAAATAATACGATGTTTGTCCTTTAATTATAATGGTATTCTTAATATTGGAGGAAAAAGAGTTTCTGTATTTAATTATGCAAAAAAAATCAAAAACGATGTTGAAGGAATGTCTATTAAAGAAGCAAAATTTAATCTTCCAAAAGATACTTCTCTTGATACATCATTATTTAAATTATTAAAAAATAAATCTCATGAAAAATAAAGTATTATTATTAGGGGGTGCTGGTTTTATTGGTAACAGACTAACTAGAAGACTTCTTGAATTAAATTATGATGTTACAGTAATTGATGCTCTTTGGTTTGGTAATAATCTTCCAACTAAAGTAAAACTTAAAAAGAAGGATATATTTCATATTAAAATTGATGATTTTAAAAATATTGATACTGTGGTTTTTCTAGCTGGTGTTAGCAATGATCCTATGGCGGAATTTAATCCTTCTGAAAATTTTGTTCAAAATGCTGCATCTCCTTCTTTTGCAGCCTTTTTAGCTAAGTCAGCTGGTGTTAAGAAATTTATTTACGCTTCTTCTTGTAGTGTTTATGGGTTTGCAAATGAAAAATTTTTCACAGAAGAAGATGATATATCATGTGCTTATCCTTATGGTATATCTAAATTACAAGGAGAACAAGGTGTTTTATCAATCGCTGATGAAAAATTTAATGTAATATCCTTAAGACAAGGAACTGTTTGTGGTTACAGTGAAAGAATGCGTTTTGATTTAGTAATAAATTCTATGACTAAAGATGCGCTTTCTAAAAAGCTTATTTATATAAGCAACCCTAATATTTGGAGACCAATCCTTCACATAGAAGATACTTGTTCTGCATTTATTCGTGCTATTGAAATCGATAACGTAACTAATGGAATATTTAATATAGCTACAGAAAATATTGTTTTAGGTCAGCTTGCAAATATAGTTAAGAATGAAGTTGAAAAACTAACAGGTTCAGTAATTGAAATAGAAAATAAAAATATTAAAGATTTTAGAAATTATAGAGTTTCTATAGACAAAGCATATCGTATTTTAGGATACAAACCTCAATTCAAACTTGTTGATATTGTAAAAAATATTTACGATAATATAGATAAAATTAAAAACTTTGATAATGACGACTATTATAATATTAAAGTTTTTAAAAAATTAGGTAAGTGAATTTATTTCAAAAATTTTTAAGAAAGATAGGAATTATTTTCAATTTATCGTATGTAGGAAAATATCAGAAAAAGTGGTATGATGATGGTGGAGATGATAAGCTTAGATATAATCATGACGGAATACTTGATGAAAATTCATTAGTTTTTGATCTTGGTGGATATCTTGGTGAATTTTCAGATAAAATAAATAAAAAATATAATTCTAATATATATATATTTGAAATTGTTCCAAAATGTATTTCCAAAATGAAAGTTCTTTTTAAGGATAGGAAAGATAAAATATCTATTTTTCCATTTGGTTTGAGTGATAAAGATTCAGAGATTTATTTTCAAGGAAATGGTCCTGGGGCTAAATTATCAAATTCTTTTTCAAAAAATGTAGCTAGATTAAAATCTATTAGTAAATTTTTAAATGAAAATAACATTAAAGAGGTTGATCTTTTAAAACTAAATATTGAGGGGTCAGAATATTCACTCCTTTCTTATTTGTGTAAATCAGAATTAATTTTGAAGTTTAAAAAAATACAGGTTCAATTTCATGATTTCGATTCAGATTCTTTTGAAAAAATTCTAGATATTAATAGAAAATTATCTATAACTCATAGCAATTTATATTGTTATCCATTTGTATGGGAAGAATGGGAAAGAAAAAACTAGCTGTAGTTTATATTACTCATAGAAAGTTAAATAAAGATGAACTTCTATTATTTAAATATTCAATTAAAAATTTAAGACCGTATGATAAATATCTTGTAATTTCTGAAGATATTTCTTTATCAAATCAATTTAAAGACTTTAAATTAATAAAAAAAAGAAAACACTTTTTTACACACATTAATGGTTATAATCAATTATTAATGCTTCCTTCATTTTATAATGACTTTATTGATTATAAAAATATTTTAATTCTCCAACCTGACTGTGTGATTCTCAAGAAAGGAATAGATAGGTTTTGTGATATTTACCCATTTATTGGTTCATCATTTTTAAAACCAAAGTATGTAAACAAACTATGGACTTCAAAAGTACCAAGACTAGGTCACCTTTTATCTTATTTAAAATATGGTTTAAAAATTTATGGTTTCAATGGGGGGTTAAGTATTCGGAATGTTCAGTTTTTTAAAAAAAATGCACCTAAACTTATAACAAATTCTAATAGATTGCTTTATCGTGAGGATATTATATATTCATACTTAACTTTACTTAAAATTCAAAGTTTTGATATTAATGTAGCAGATAAGTTTTGTTTAGAAGAAAAGTTAGAATTTTATGACGAATTAAAATCAATCAAATCATTTGCAATACATGATCCTAAAAAGTATAACTTGAAAATTTATAATGAAATATTATCCTTATCAAAAAATTTTTAATTACTACAAACAAATAAAACCACTTTTATTTAATTATATAACATTATTTATTACCGGTGTTGTAAGTTTAACTATAACTAGTCAAATATCTTTTCATTTTTCACCATCTGATATTAATTATTATGAACAAAATTTATCCATTGCAGCTATATTAACAACAATTTGTCTTTGGGGATTTGATAGTTCTGCTTTTATAGAAGAAATTAAAAGTAAGTCCAATGATTATATTTCAATTTTACTTATGCTTTGGATTAATTTAATTATTTTATCCCTTTTGCTTTTCGTAATAAATAGTTCATTTTACATTTTTGATAATTTTAACTTAATTATATTAATTATCATTTCAAACCTTACTTTTTCTAGTTTGTCTAAAATGATGACTTTATCTGGTCATATGTTTTTTGTAAATATATCAAGTATAGTTTTTGGTCTAGTTAGAATTTCTATTATCTTTTTTCTTATTTTCTATTTTAATAAACAAATTGATTATTGGTTATACTCATTAGTTATATCAAACCTATTTGGGATTATTACATTATTTTTTTTATGTAGAAAACAACTTATTAATAGGATTTGTAAATTAAGTGATTTCATTATAAAATATAAAAAATATACTCAAGTTGGTCTTTTACTAATAATTCCAGAATTATTTAGTGTTTTTTCTGAAAGATTTGGAAGAATTTATGTTTCATATCAATATGATAATTTAGAGGGCGCAGCTTATCAACTTGCTCAAACAACCGCATTAATTATTTTAACTTTGAATATTGGTTATTCAAGATTTTATGAAAATAAATTCATTAAAAATGTTGAAAAAGTTGGGTTACAGACTTACATAAAAAGTCATAGATTTAATTATCTTTTATTTTGTTTAATTGGTATTATTTCTTGTTTGATTTTTTGGAAATTTTTTATTGATTCTAAATATTCTTCGGCATCTTACAATACCTTAGTGTTATTAATTTTGTGTCTAGTTTATGTATTGGATGGATTTGTTAAATTTTATTTATTAGGTTTAAAATATCTCAAAAAGTATAAGACTATTTCTCTTTACATGACATCTTTTTTATTTATATACATTGTTTTAAGTATTATTTTAAGTAAGTTTTATTCAACTTTGGGTATAGTTATTTCTTTATTGATTTCGAATATTATTTTTTTATTATTACTTCATAATAAATTAAAGGATGAATAAAACAAAAAAAAAAATTACTATTATTGAATATTTTGACCAAGGATCAAAATCATTATTTTTTTATAAAAATTCTATATTAAAATATTTGAATCACAAAATAGGCATTAATCATTTAAATCTTTTTAACTGCTTTTTTACTATACTTATTTCCTTTCTAATTTTTCCTATTCATTTATTTTTTATTAAAAAAAATGAATTTAAAACATCATGGAACATAATTAATCAGCTAAAGCACAGAAGATATCAGAATAAGTTTTATAAAAAAATTCTTGCATTTTTTAACTGGGAACTTAAATTTTTACATTTTAAGATATCAGTTTTAGTATACAAACCACAATTTTTTTTATGTGCGGATTCTGCTTATTTTATGCTTAGATGGTCTGAATTTTGTAAGAAAAAAAAAATAATAGTTATTAGAGATTTTAATGATTCTCATTTTTATTTTTCAATACTGAGGTTAAATAATATAGAAATACGACAAAATTTTAATTTTAATCTAAAAAACTTTATTATAGACAAAAACAAATTAGATATTTTTAAAAAGAGTTTTAATAATCGTTTATCTGGAATATCTGAAAATATTGATTATGTAAATGCTAATAATCCACATAATAAAATTTTATCAATAAATTCTAATAGAACTAATATATTAGTTGCTGCTCATATTTTTGGAGATGCACCATTTAACCATGTCTCATTTTTTAAAGACTTTTATGAATGGATTAATTTTTTTATAAAATTTTTTAGTAATAAAAGAGATAAATATAAATTGATTATTAAAGAACACCCAAGTGTTGAAAGATATATGGAAACTGGATTGCTTTCTAGTATTGTTTTAAATTCCAAGTTTTATAATGATGATATTGATATAATTTCATATGATTCTCAAATTCCACACGATAAAGTAGATATTGTAATAACAGGAAATGGTTCAATCGGTCATGAATATATATTTCGTAAAAAACCTATTCTTAGTACTTCAGAAGGTTTTTGTTCAAATTATAAAGGTTGTTTTTTAGCAAAAAATTACGATGATATTAAAGATTTTTTCTCTGATATAAATAATATAAATAAATTGAAAGAAAAATCTTATAAAAATTTTGAATACAATCTTCTTCAATCTTACTTATTTCATGTTTTGACAGACTTTAGGAAAAATAAAATATTTTCTAATGCAATAAACTCAAGAGATTATGAATCAATGTTTAAGTTTTTTGATAATAATAATCTTTTAGATTTTATTTTTAATGATGATAATATTAATCATTATTTTGTGCTAAAACCAGACTTAGTATCATGAAAATTGTAATTATTACTGTATGTTATAATGATATTTTGGGATTGAAAAAAACATTAAAATCTGTCCAAAAATATAAATCAAACATATTAAAACATATAATCATTGATGGTGCATCAAATGATGGCACTAAGGATTTTCTAATTGATGAGTCTAACAAAAACAAACTAATAGTTTATAAATCAGAACCTGATAAGGGTATTTTTGATGCAATGAATAAGGGAATGAAATTATTAAAAAATTTAAATTTTAAAAATAAACCTTATTACATATGGTTTTTGAATTCAGGTGATATTGCTGATAGTTTTTCGTTTGATAATCTTAATGCAAATGATGAACTTCTTTTTTTTGTTAGCAAGCAAGTCTCTCCTTTTGTTCCTTCATATTTTTCTATGAGACCTTTATTTAATAAAAAAGAAAATAGATTTATGGATTGGATAAAATACAATTCGCCAGTTCATCAGGCTGTTTTATTTAAATCAGATATAAAAGACGAAATATTATATGATACAAAATTTACAAACCAAGCTGATACAAAATTAATTTTTGAACTCTTAAAAAAATATTCATATAAATATTATAATGAAGTATTATGTATTTTTGAACTTGGTGGAAATTCTGGTAATTACTCAAAATATGAGAAGGTTATTAATCAACTATCTGAGGATCTTTATATAAAGAACATTCTCAAAAAAAGGTCTTTCCTTTTCTTCTATACTCAGGTTTTGATTTTTCATTCTAAATATATGTTGTCAATAATTTTGGGAGATAAAAATTTTCATAAATTGCATCTATATATTTTAAAAATTAAATATTTTTTTCAAAGTATATTTTATTCTAAATGAATTATTAAATGAAAGTATCAGGATCTATTGTTTTATACAATTCTTCATTTAATGATATTAAAAAACTAATTAGTACTATTGAAAAAAGTATAATTTCAAAACTATTTGTAATTGATAATTCTAAATTGGATAAAATAAGCAAATTAATAAATAGCACCAAAATAGTATATGTTCATAATTCATTTAATTTAGGTTATGGTGCTGCTCACAATATTGCGATTTCTAAATCGATAGAAAAAAATTTTGACTTTCATTTTATAATTAATCCAGATATAACTCTTTCTGAAAATGTTTTTAAAAAAATGTTCAATTATATGAGGTCCAATGATAGTATTGGAATGATAATGCCTAAAGTATTAAATTCTGATAAATCAATCCAATATCTTCCAAAATTATTACCATCATTATTCAGTATAATAATGAGAAAAATAAAATGGCCAAAATTTTTCTATAGTAATTTTATTGATAAATATGAACTTAGATCTATAAATACAAACATTTCATATGTGACTCCAATGATTTCTGGATGTTTAAATTTAATTAGATTAGATGCAATTAAACTTGTTGGAATGTTTGATGAACGTTTTTTTATGTATATAGAAGATTGGGATTTATCAAGAAGAATTCATAAATATTATAAAACAATTTATTATTCAGATGTTTCAGTAATTCATGCTTATAATTCTGAAGCTAATAGATCAATAAAACTTTTCTTTTCTTTCTTGTTTTCAATAATAAAATATTTTAACAAATGGGGTTGGTTTTTTGATTATAAAAGAAAAAAAATAAATTACAATGTGCTTAATCAATTCAATTAAGTTTGATGATTTAAATAATATCTTTACATAATATTTATTTTTTAAATTTATATTAATTTTTGTTTAAAATGATTAAAAATATTTTAATAACAGGCGGTGCTGGCTTTATAGGTTCTCATTTAGTTAGGTATTTAGTTAACAATTATAATGATTATAATATTTTTAATCTTGATGCATTAACTTATGCGGGTAACTTAGAAAATTTAAAAGATATTGAAAATCAAAACAACTATAATTTTATTAAAGGTAATGTATTAGATACAGAATTATTAAATGATATTTTTCTTAGTAATAATATAACAGATGTTATACATCTATCTGCAGAATCTCACGTTGATAGGTCAATCAGTTCACCATTAGATTTTTTATATACAAATGTAATAGGTAGTGTTAATTTATTAAATACTGCAAAAAGTTTTTGGAAAATATCTAAAAAGAAAAAGAATTATAGATTAAATATTTTTTATAATATATCAACCGATGAAGTTTATGGTTCATTAAAAAAAAATGGACTATTCACTGAAAAAAGCCCTTATAGTCCAAATTCCCCTTACTCTGCTAGTAAAGCTTCGTCTGATCATTTTGTTAGAGCATATGGAAAAACATATAATTTACCAATAATAATATCAAATTGTTCCAATAATTATGGGCCTAATCAATTTCCAGAAAAACTCATACCATTATTAATAAATAATATTCTTCAAAAAAAGCCACTACCCATATTTGGAGATGGCCTTTATTCAAGGGATTGGTTATTTGTTAAAGATCATGTTAA
>CAZYIL010000059.1:0-9215 GCA_964646945.1 uncultured Marinoscillum sp.
CCAGGTAAGGCAACAAATAGAACAGTTATGACTTTTGTTGGTGATCCTGATTCTGTAATTAGAGCAGCTTTCAATGCCATTAAAGTTGCAAGTGAAAAAATTGATATGAGTAATCATAAGGGAGAGCATCCTAGATTTGGGGCTACTGATGTTTGTCCTTTAATTCCTGTTTCTAATATTTCTTTGAATGAATTGATTCCATATGCTGAGAAATTAGGTAAAATGGTGTCTGAAAAGCTTAACATTCCAATTTACCTTTATGAGTACGCTGCAAAAGAGGAAAAAAGAAAAAATCTATCGATTGTAAGGTCTGGTGAGTATGAAGGCTTAAAAGAAAAAATTTTTAAGAAAGAATGGAGCCCTGACTTTGGGAATGGTTTTAATAAAAAATCAGGAGCTACTGCTATTGGTGTAAGGGACTTCTTAATTGCATATAATATTAACTTAAATACAAAGTCTACTAGATTAGCAAATGCAATTGCTTTTGATGTAAGAGAGAAAGGGAGGATAAAGAGAAAAGGTCATCCTGTGATTGGTGAGATTATATATGACAAAAATGGTAATCCAAAAACTATTCCTGGCACATTAAAACATGTAAAGGCAATTGGTTGGTATATTGAAGAGTTTGGAATAGCACAAATTTCAATGAATCTTACAAACATTGCAGAGACACCTATTCACACTGTCTTCGAGGAAGTATCAAAAAAAGCTGAGGGAAGAGGAGCAAAGGTTACAGGTTCTGAATTAGTTGGTCTTATTCCCTTAAAATCTATGTTAGATGCTGGAAAGTATTTTTTAAAAAAGCAAAATAGATCTGTTGGAATACCTGAGAGTGATATCATTAAAATTGCTATTGAGTCTCTAGGTTTAAATCAAGTAAAGAAATTTAATGCTGAAAAAAATATTATTGAGTATTATTTGGATAAGATTTCAAATAAAAATAGAAAACTTATTTATTTGACTGCTAAAGGATTTTCAGATGAAGTTTTTAGGGAATCTCCTGCTCCTGGCGGTGGATCGGTATCTTCTTATGTTGGTTCTTTAGGTTCTTCTCTAGCTGGTATGGTAGCAAATTTATCCTGTAATACAAGAGGTTGGGAAGATAGGGTAGATGCTTTTAGTGATATTGCTTATAATGTTAATAAAATTAGAGAAGATTTACTTTTTTTGGTGGATGAAGACTCCAATGCATTTAATAATATCATGAATGCTTATAAACTTCCTAGAAATAATAATAAAGAAATAGAATTAAGATTAAAGGCTATTAAAAAATCAACTTTATATGCGGCAGAAGTTCCATTAAGAGTCATGAAAAAAGCATATGAATGTTATAACTATATAAGAAGAATTGCAGAAGAAGGAAACCAAAACTCAATCTCAGATTCCGGTGTAGCATGTCTTTGTGTTTACACTTCAATTTATGGGGCATATTTAAATGTAAAGATTAATTTAAAAGAGATCTCTAATGATGGTGGGATTGGAGAGAAAGCAGAGAAATTATCGAAAAAATCACAATTAGAAAAAGAAAAAATCCTTAAATACATAGAAGGAAAAATATAATCCATAATAGTTTTATGTAAATTTAAACAATGCAGCAATTCAATGAATTCTTAATATTTATAGACCAATATCTAGGTAGTTCTTCATGGTTTGTACCTCTCCTTTTAGGTACAGGTATTTTTTTTACATTTTATTTGATATTTCCCCAGTTAAGATATTTTACTTTTGCTTTAAAAGTTGTAAGAGGAAAATTTGACAAGAAAGATGATCAGGGGGATACTTCACACTTTCAAGCTTTAACTACTGCGCTCTCAGGTACTGTTGGTACTGGAAATATTGCAGGAGTAGCATTTGCAATTCATCTTGGAGGTCCTGCAGCATTATTTTGGATGCTAGTGACTGCTATGGTAGGTATGACAACAAAATTTGTGGAAGTTACCTTATCTCATAAATACAGAGAAAAAATTTCTGATGGAACGATGTCAGGTGGGCCAATGTATTTTATGAAAAATGCAAACTTTAGACTTTTTGGAAAGAAAGTTAACTTGAAGTGGGTTGGTATAATGTTTGCTTTTGCTACAGTTTTATCATCTTTTGGCACAGGCAGTCTACCTCAAATAAATAGCATATCTAATTCTATGTTTGCTTCTTTTGGAATTGATAAAATGATAACTGGAGCAATTTTAGCTATTTTATTAGGAGCAGTAATTATAGGTGGAATTAAGAGAATAGCCAAGATAACAGAGAAGTTAGTTCCATTTATGGCAGTAGTATATATTATAGGAGCATTCTCAGTTATTCTATTTAATTACCAAAATATTGTACCGTCATTTGTATCGATTTTTGCAGAAGTTTTTTCAGGTAGCGCAGCAGTAGGTGGCTTTTTAGGCGCATCTATTTCTTTTGCGATATCTAGAGGTGTTAATAGAGGTCTTTACTCGAATGAAGCTGGACAGGGCTCCGCTCCAATTGCCCATGCATCTGCAAAGACTAATGAACCAGTATCAGAAGGTCTGGTTGCAATACTTGAACCGTTTATTGATACTATAATTATTTGTACTATAACAGGCCTTGTTCTTCTTTCATCTGGAGTATGGAACGAAAAGCATCAGAACACATTTGCTCAAGCAGATTTATTGTTTTTAGATAAAGTCTATTCTGAGAATAATAAAGAAGATGTAGATGTTTTATTTAATTATCTTAATGGGAATATTAGTTATAATAAATTAGGCGAAGAAATATTACCAAACGGGATGAAAGTTAGAAGTTTGCTCTACGAAGGAAAAGTAGAAGTTTCTAAGGGGTCATTATTAAATGAAATTTCAATTATACATGCTAGGTCAATAGCTGAAGATGTACTCTTCTATGATAGTAACAAAAAATTATTTAATGGTAAGATATCTGTTCAAGATGGTAAAGCAGCTCTTCATTTTAAAAATAAAATTACAGATGAACAAGAAAATATTATAGTTAAGGGTAAGTCTCTAGTTCATAGTGCTCCACTTACAGCAATTGCCTTTGATAGAGGATTTTTTGGAAATTATGGTAATTATATTGTGAGCATTGGACTTTTATTATTTGCTTTTAGCACCGCAATTTCTTGGTCATATTATGGAGATAGAGCTATGACATTTTTATTTGGTGCTGGATCAGTGATTTTTTATAGAGTGATATATGTAATAGGTTTCTTTATAGCATCATTTGCTGATACTACAGTAATATGGAATGTTTCATTAATCACAATTGCTCTAATGACAGTCCCTAATCTTATAGGGTTACTTTGGCTGAGGAAAGAAGTTAAATCCACAATTGAAGAATATTGGGTTAATTTTAAGAGAGATTGGCCTGAAGAAAATACACCCGAATAATCTAGGTGAAATTCTCTATTTTTTCATTAATTTTTTTTAATTTATCTAAAAGTTTATTGCTTTCAATTGATGAGGTATTTTGACTAAAAACTTTCATATAAGAATCAAAAGCAACCATTGCAAGTAAATCTTGAGGTTCATCTATGTTCATTTTATTTTGATATGATTTAATTTCTTCATTAATTTTTTTTCCAACTTTTCTTATTAATTCTTCTTCTTCTTTTTTAATTGTCATTGGATATTCTCTGTTTCCTATTTTTAGTTTAATTGATAACTGTTCCATATTTAATTATTATGATAAGTTTAAAAAATTTATACATTTATCTATTTCTAGAATGTTTTTATTAATTTCTTCTTTTATTTGATTCTTTTTCTCTAAATATTCTCCATTATCAAAATCTAAATTATTTTTATTTGTAAGTTGATAGTTACTGAGGCTTAGCTGAACTTCTATATCCTCTTTTTCAAGCTTTAACTTATCCGTCTTGTTTTTTAACTTATCATAATTTTCTAATAAACTAGATAGTTTTTTTTCTAATTTATTTAATTCAAAGTTTATTTCGTTTTCTAACATTATTATTTTCTAATTTCAGCATTTAATTCTTTAATAAAAGCATCCATCAATTTCCCCATCACTTCGTTAATTTTTTTTTCGCTTAGTGTTTCTTTGTCATCTTGTAAAATAAATCTGATAGTATATGTCTTTTTATTTTTATTATTATTTTCACCTTGATAAATGTCATAGAGGTTAGTTTTTTTAATAATATTAAAATTATTGTTTTTAACAACTTTATCTATTTCATTAAACCTGATTTTGTTATCTATAATCAATGAAAGATCTCTTTGAACTTCCGGGAATTTAGAAATATTTTTATAAATCACATTTTCTTTTGAGAAACTGTACATTTCATTCCAATTTATTTCTGCAAAAAATACTTTTTCTTTGATTTCAAATAAATTTTTTATTTCTTCTGTTATTTCACCAATTTTAGCAATTTCACAATTATTTTTTTCAATAATGATACCATATGAAAAAAATGAATCTGAAAATTCAATTTGATTGTATTTGTTTATTTTACTTTGCTGTAAAACTTTGTGGGTAATATCTTTTAAATCGTTAATATTCAAATTTCTACTTTGACTATTAAAATGATTTTCTAAATTTTTTCCAACCATGTAAATTCCTAATTTCTTTGTTTCTTCATAAAGAGATTTATTTTTTTTATAAATTTTATCTAATTCAAAAAATTTCAAATTTTTTTGCTTTCGATTCAAGTTATATCTTATTGTTTCTAAACTTGTGAACAAAAGATTTGTCTTAAGTACGCCGTGTTCTTCACTGAGTTTGTTTATCATTTCTATAGACTCTTTTTTATTCCAAAGATTCTTATTATTTATATATTTTGTTGAGGTTAGAGAATTTGTTGTTATCTCAAAATATCCACTTGATACTAAAATATTCATGACCTTTTGAATAAAATCATTTTCTTTTATTGCTTCACTCGGTTTTGATAAATATCTTGATCCAAGGTATGATGATAATTTTATTTTATTATATCCATGTATTCTCAAAATTTCTTCAATAATATCAGCTTCTCTTTTTACATCAGTTCTGTAGGGAGGAATTGAAACCTCTATCAATTTATTATTAATTTCTTTAGAATTGATATCTAATGATTTCAAAATATTTTTTATTTCATTTTTTGATATTTTTGAACCAATTAATCTATTTATTCTATCAACATTTACTTTTAACACAGTATTGTTTATTTTTTTTGGATAGATATCAATAATATCTGATGCTATTTTGCCTTGGCATATTTCTTTTATCAATTTAACAGCAATTTTTAAGGCATATACTGTCATATTAGGATCTGTTCCTCTTTCAAACCTAAAGGAGGCATCAGTCGTTATTTGATGATTTTGTGATGATTTTCTTATGTTTTCAGGTGAAAAATATGCACTCTCTAAAAATAGGGCAGTAGTTTTTTTTGTTACTTCAGATGATTCACCTCCTAGTACTCCTGCAATGCAAAGAGGTGAATTATTGTCGCAAATCATTAAATCATCTTTTTGAAGAGATCTTTTTATTCCATCTAAAGTTATAAATTTTGTACCTTTTTTTAAAAACTGTACCTTTATATTCTTGCTTTTTATTTTATTATAATCAAATGCGTGCATCGGTTGACCAAATGAATGTAGAATATAATTTGTTATATCAACTACATTATTTATTGGAGAAAGACCTATTGAAATTAAGTTATCCTTGAGCCAGTTAGGGGATTCTTTAATTTTAACATCAGAGATTAAAACTCCTGAATACCTTGGGCATGCATCATTATTATTAACATTTACATTTATTTTTAATTTTTTATTTTCAATAATAATTGGTAATTCTTTAGGGAGATTAATTTTAGTTGATTTCAATACTGCATTTAAATCTCTTGCAACACCCATATGTGAGGCAGCATCGGCTCTATTAGGAGTAAGTGAAATGTCAAAAATAACATCATTTGATTGTGTTAAAAACTTATCTGCTTTTACTCCATTTATTATATTATTCTTTTTTAATATAATAATGCCTTTTTCATTATTCCCTATACCAATTTCTTGTTCTGAGCATATCATTCCTTCTGAATATTCTCCTCTTATTTTTACTTTATTAATTTTTACTTCCCCCCCTTTTATAGGATATATAGTTGATCCAGGTTTAGCTATAACAACTTTTTGTTTTACTTTGATATTTGGCGCTCCACAGATAATATTTAATTTTTTCTTCCCAATATCTATTTTAGCTATCTTCAATTTTTTAGCATTTGGATGTTTTGAAAGGGATTTGACTTCTCCAATTATCAAATCATTAAGTTTAGATTGTTCGATGCTATAATCTTCAATAGAATCTACTTCTAATCCTATTTCAGTAAGTATTTCAGTAAGTATTTCAGGAGATTTTTTTGTATCAATAAATGTTTTAAGCCAGTTTAAAGAAATTTTCATTTATTAAAAATTTAAGAATTTTAATCAAAACTAATTAAAAACAATATTTATATTGATTAAAAATATTTTTTTTCTCCTGCCAATATTTTAAATGGTATTCTGTTTTCTATTGGTGGTATAGGGCAACTATATTTGATGTTGTAGACACAGTATGGATTATATGCTCTATTAAAATCTATTTCAATTCTTTTTGAATTTTTAAAATTTAAATCTATGTATCTTCCTCCTTCATATGTTTCATTTCCATTTGTTTCATCATTAAATAAAAGATGAACATTATTCTTATTATTACTAATTGGATCTTTATATAAAATTAAGTCCAACTCTTTATTATTAATTTTCATTGACGCTCTTGCAAATTTTATATAAAAAATCTCTTTTTTATCTGATGTTTTTAATAATACAGTATCTTTTTTATTTAGTTTTTCAATTTTCGCAATTACTTTGTAAGAAACATCAGGTTCAAAATAATTTAATCTTTTGAAATTTTTTCCAATAATCGGGGAATCATTTGAATTTTGAAATAATTCTTCTTTTTCATTTCTTTCTTTTATTATGTTATGAATATATTTTTCATCATTATCAACATTAAAATATTGTATATATAGAAAGATTGCCAGCAGGGCAATTAGAAGATATTTAATAAAATTATTCATAATAGTATAAATGAAATATGAACAATATTATTTTACAATGAGTTAACGTGTTTAGTAAGATTAGATTTTAGATTATTAACTTTATTTTTATGTAATATATTATTTTTTGCTAATTTATCTAACATCGAGGTTGTTTTCAGAAGAAGTTTCTTTGCCGCAGTTTTTTTAGATTCAGATTTAAGTTTTTTGATTGCAGTTTTAGTTTTTTTGTGTTGAAGTCTATTTTTCAATCTTTTACTATTATTAGACCTGATTTTTTTTATTGCCGATTTATGATTTGCCATAAATTATCTTTTAATAATGGGCAAAAGTAATCTATATGATAAATATTGCAAATTAAATTGTCAAGAAAATATTGATAATAATTATTTGATTCTTTTAAAATAAAATTATTTTTGCGAAAAGAATCATATATGTATTGGACTTTAGAGTTAGCTTCTTATTTAGAAGATGCCCCATGGCCAGCTTCAAAAGATGAATTAATAGAATTTTCTATTAGAACGGGTGTCCCTGCAGAGGTAGTTGAAAATTTACAAGAGTTAGAAGATGATGGAGCTCCATATGAAAATATTGAGGAAATCTGGCCTGATTATCCTTCAAAAGATGATTTTTTCTTTAATGAAGATGAATATTAGTCTTTTGAAAGATAATTTTCTGCAATTTTAAGATCATCTTTAGATGTTATTTTAAAATTAAGTTCTTCTCCCTTAATTAAGTTTATTTTTTTCTTAAGTTTTTCATATACACTAGCATCATCTGTAAATTTTCTATTAGAATTATTTTTATAAGCATTTTTTATTTCTGAAATATTAAAAACTTGAGGAGTTTGTATTAATACATAATCTTTTCTATTTAAGCTTAAATTTTTCTTGTTATTCATTTTTCGTATTGAATCTTTTAGGTGTATGTATGGTATTGCATTATTATATTTTTTTGCTTTTCGAAATAAATTATTTATTAGTTTTTTTGTTATAAATGGTCTTACACCATCATGAATTGCAACTATCCCTTCTTCTTTGATTTCATTGAGTGCATTCTTAACAGAATCAAATCTAGTTTTTCCACCTTTAACTATTTGAATATTAGAATGGTAGGAATATATTTTTGATATTTTTTTCCAGTAATTTATTTTGTTTTTGGAAATGACAACTATTATTTTAATTTTTTCTATAGATAAGAATTTTTCTATTGTATAAAAAATTAAACGTTTTTTATTTATGTTGTAGAATTGTTTTGGTAAGTTGATTCCTGTTCTTTTACCTTTTCCTGCAGCCAAAATAATGGCGTATTTTTCCATTTTAATTAAGGGATATTTTATAAAATTATCATAGCATCTCCATAACTATGAAATCTGTATTTTTTTTTGATAGCCAATTTATAAGCTTTCATTGTAGTTTCAAAACCTCCAAAAGCTGCAGCCATCATAAGTAAAGTTGATTTAGGACTATGAAAGTTTGTGATCATTCCTTTGCATATTTTAAACTTATAAGGTGGAAAAATGAATTTGTCAGTCCATCCTTCATTTGGCTTTAGTCTTCCATCAGTTGAAACGGAGGATTCTAATGTTTTTACTGTTGATGTTCCTACAGCTATAATTTTTTTATTATTATCTAATGCTTTGTTTATCGTTTGGGAAGTTTGTTCAGATATGAAAAAATGTTCTGAATCCATTTTATGCTTAGTTAAGTCTTCTACGTCAACATCTTTAAAAGTACCAAGGCTAATGTGAGTAGTTATTGGTACTATTTGCACACCTATTAGTTCCAATTTTTTTAAAACAATTTGTGTAAAATGTAATCCTGCTGCTGGAGCTGATACTGCCCCTAGAGTTTTGGCGTAAATAGTTTGAAATCTTTCTTTATCATCTTTTTCTATTTTTCTTTTTATATTTTTTGGTAGTGGAGTCTCTCCATATTCTTTTATGATATCATGGAAATCTTTTTCATCATCCTCTGGAATAAATCGTATGGTTCTACCTCTAGAAGTAGTATTATCTATTACCTCAGCAACTAATTCTCCATTCCCAAAATACAATTTGTTTCCCACTCTAATTTTTCTAGCAGGATCAACTAGAACATCCCAAAGATTTAATTCTTTATTTAGTTCTCTCAAGAGGAAGACTTCTATTTTTGCTCCTGTTTTTTCTTTTTGACCATAAAGCCTAGCTGGAAATACCTTAGTGTCATTTACAACT
>CAZYIL010000060.1:0-9061 GCA_964646945.1 uncultured Marinoscillum sp.
CTAGAAAATATAAATCTTATAAACAGACAAACTTTAATATTTATTTTGAATATATGACTAATACCTTTTTAAATAGTGATTTTCCACTAAAATATGATAAATTCTCTTATACAATAGCTCCTGGAATACAATTTATTATTTTCTCTCGTTCTAGATTGGATTTTAGTTATAAAAAAAGAAAAGGAGAAAACAAAAATGAATTCTTAGTTAAATTAACTTATATAATTTATTAATTCTCTTCAATTAGATAGGTTCCTTTAAATACTTTAAATCCATCATTGGACCAATATGCAAGCTTTGGCTCATTTCCTCTCTTTTCTTTAATTGAGGCACACCCAACTGATCCATCTTTTCCTAGTGCAACAATTTTATCATTAAAATCAATGTTTTTGGAACCCCCATTAATGTCTATAATCCTTTTACATAATGCCTCGCATGCTTCTTGAGGAGAGTTCCCGTTTCTCATCTGCTCAATTACATAAAACGAACCGCAAGTCCTTAATATTTCTTCTCCTCTTCCTGTTGCTCCTGCTGCTCCAACTTCATTATCAACGTACAATCCAGCACCTATTATTGGTGAATCTCCAAATCTTCCAGGAATTATATATGCTAGACCACTTGTTGTAGTTATTCCTGCAACATCATTGTTTGAGTCTAGTGCTAGAACGTTTAAAGTCCCAGTAGTTCTTTTGTTATCATAATTTCCATCTTTTGGTGGAAACCAATCATCTTTGTCAGAAATATTTTCTTTCCATCTCAACCATACTTTTCTAGCTTTTTCAGTCAACAGGTTTTCGACTTTAAAACCATGGGCGATAGCAAAATTCTGAGCTCCTTTTCCAACTATATGAATATGATCAGTTCTTTCCATAACAAGTCTCGCAATTGAACATGGAGTTTTTATACCTTCTATCGCGGCTACAGAACCACAATTGTGGGTTGGTCCATACATTATGGAAGCATCTAACTGTACAATACCATGCTCATTTGGAAGTCCTCCATATCCAACAGAAGTATCTTCAGGATCCAATTCAGTAACATTTGCTGATTTCTCAACAGCATCTAGTAGAGTTCCATTATTTGACAATATATCCCATCCAGGTTTTAAAACTTTTTCTCCCCAAATTTCACCTCTGCTGCATAAAATTACAGGCCCATTATTTTTAGGAACTTCTCCTTTTATATCTGAAATGAATGGAACTGTTGCTCCTATTGTTGATAATTTCTTTATAAATTTTCTTCTAGTTGTCATTGGTAACTTTGTTTAGTTTATTAATATATTCTTTTATAAATTTATTTTTTTGTTTTGATCTATACTGCAAAATCCATCTAGGATGGGGCAGAGATATAATTTCATTAAAGAATTTAAATTCTTTGTTTATCATTTCAAAAAAATATTGATTTTTTCCTTTACCTATTACAAAACATATTTTGTTGTTTTGTATGTTTTTAACTTGATAATCTATCCACTTAGCTATTTGATTCTTCCAGTGTTTTAGAATTAATTGGTTGTCATAATAATTAAAATTTTTTCCATTTTTAGTGAATCCAAATGGGCATACGCTGGTAATAAAATACTTTTTATAAAATTTTTCTACACCACCATATTTATCAATTAATTCATAAATAAATTTTGAGCTTATTTCTCGTTTTTTGTCTATTGAATTATTAATTAAACAATACTTTTCTAAATTAACAGGATCTGTAAATGGAATCCCTGTTAATCCACCACCTAATCTTCCTGGATTTATTCCGAAAATAAGTGTTCTAGATTTCTCATCATTATAATACTTTTTATAATATTTCTCTACTAATGACCAGGTATAATGGTTTTGATATGGATTCATTACAGTAATATTTTTTGGGGCTTTTAATGGTTTTATTTTTTTTAAGAATTTTAATATTTTTTTTGAATTGTTCATTTTAATAAATAATCAATATTTTTGTTTAAAACCAGTCAGTGATGAGAATTATTTTTTCCTTCTTTTTTTTGATTTTATTATCTTGTTTTCAACAAGATAATAAATCAATAGTTAAAAAAGAGATTAAATATCAACAGGATAATTTACAAATGAATGGTTATTTGGTTTACGATGAATTAATCAAAGAGAAAAGGCCTGCTATATTAGTCGTGCATGAGTGGTGGGGACAAAATGAATATCCTAGAAAAAGAGCAGAAATGCTTGCAGAAATTGGCTATGTTGCATTTGCTGTAGATATGTATGGAGATGGAAAAGTTGCTGATCATCCAAAAGATGCTGGAGTTTTTAGTTCTTCAGTCATGCGAGATTTTGATACCAGCAAAGATCGATTTTTAAAAGCAATGGAAATTGTTAAAGAACTTGAATTTGTTGATAATTCTAAGATAGCTGCGATTGGTTATTGTTTTGGAGGAGGCGTAGTATTAAACATGGCTAGATTAAATGTGGGATTATCAGGTGTTGTTAGTTTTCATGGCTCTTTAGGAAAAGCAGTTGGTTATACTGGTCAAACTTCCACTAAAATTTTAGTTTGTAATGGAGCTGATGATAGAATGGTTGGTGGTGATGCAATTCTAAGGTTTAAAGAAGAAATGGATTCTATAAAGGCAGATTATGAATTTGTTAATTATGTTAATAGTTTACATGGTTTTACAAATCCAGGAGCTACTATCAATGGAGAAAAATTTGGTATTGGATTAGCTTACAACAAGGAAGCAGACACTAAGTCTTGGGAAAAGATGAAATCATTTTTTCAAGAACTCTTCAAATAAAATTTAATTTAATCTTTTCTTAAACTTTTCTATATGTTCATTAGGTGTAGTATCTACTTTAAAACTAATTGTTAAATTTGACCATATCATTAATACATTTGCCACTTTATTATCATTTGCATCAATAATGTATTTCAATCTTTCTACGTTTGTTTCCCTATATTTCGGTTCTATTTCAATACTTAATGCTAAATCATCATTATAGGCTTCCATGTCTATTTCTCCATCTTTCATATATGCAAATGGATACTTCCCAGCTTTGTTAAAATCAATTTTCCACATTCCTTTTTCACTAGGGACCATTGCAATTGAATAATCACCAGCTCTCAAAGTTTCTCCATTAATTTTTACAGATGTACTAAATTTAATTGTAGTTGGTCCATTTGCTCCTGCTCTCCAAATCTCATTATATGGAACTAAATCTCCAAAAATTTTTCTTCCTTTAATGCCTGGTGAAGAATAATTCATAGAAATGTTTGTCATCCCTACATTTTGAGATACAGATGCTTGAGGGCTCGCAACTGGTTCTAAAAAACTAGTTTGCATTTGAGAAAGAACTTTGAAATATGAGAAGGTAAGTATTAAAATTACAAATATTTTTTTCATTTTATTAGAGTTTAGTTTATAAGTCAAATATTAATTTATTTTTAAATATTTCAAAGCTTTTTAATCTTCATTTAATTTATTTTCATATAACCATGCTGATTTAAGCATATCTTCTAGATTATATACAGAATTCCATTTCAACAATTTTTTTGCTTTTTTTGTATCAGCATAAATTTTTTCAACGTCACCTTTTCTTCTGTTAGAAAACTTATATTGTAATTTTTTTCCTGATATTTTTTCAAATGTATTGATGACTTCAAGAACAGAATACCCTTTGCCTGTTCCAATGTTAAAAAACTCATAATTATTTTTTGATTCTTCAAGATATTTGTAAGCTTTTAAATGAGCTTTTGAAAGATCTTCAATATGTATATAATCTCTAATAGCAGTTCCATCTATTGTGTTATAATCATTTCCAAAAACTTTTAATTTTATATTTTTTCCTATAGAATTTTGAGTAATTATGGGAACAAGATTATTTGGTATTCCATGAGGGTTTTCCCCTATCATATTACTTTTATGAGCTCCAACGGGATTAAAGTATCGAAGGGATATATTTTTAAATGAATCTTTTTCATTACAGTGCTTCATCAAAATTTCTTCAGAAAGTATTTTAGTATTCCCATAAGGTGATAGTGGTTTACCAAATGTTGTAGACTCTTTAATAGGTAATTTTTTAGGTTTTCCATAAACTATACAAGAAGAGGAAAATATAAATTTTTTTACATCATATTTATCACAGTATTTTAACAAATTTTTGATTCCTTCTACATTATTTTTATAATATTTATCAGGAAATTTAACCGATTCTGATACGGATTTTAATGCAGCAAAATGTATAATTCCATCAATCTGATTATTTTTAAAAATCTGATTTAATTTTTTATTATCGTTAATATCACATCTATGAAATTCTGGTGTTTTTGATGTTAGAATATTAATTTTCTTCAGAACTTTTATATCTGAATTACATAAATTGTCTACTATTATAATGTCATAATTGTTTTCTAATAAAACAATTGAGGTGTGAGATCCTATGTACCCCAATCCTCCTGTTACAAGAATTTTCTTTTTTTTCAATAAACAGCTATTTTTTCCATAGAGAAACAGGATATTTATTTTCCTTTATTAAATAATTTATATTTTTTATAACTTCTGGTTTATCTTCTTTAAATGTAATCCCAAACCATTTTTCGTTCGTATTTTTTATATAAATTTTTTTATTATTTTCAATTAAAGAATTTAATATTTCTGGAAGTAAAAACTCTTTAGTTAAATGATTTATATTTTGATTTAAAAAATCAACAAATTCATTTTTTAGATGTTCAACAAAAGATTTTCTAAATCCAAATAAATTCATCGAAACTTGCTGATTAGAATTAAGAAAAACATCATTTTTTTTATTCTGTAAACCAACAATTTTATTTTGTTTTTTATCTAATTCAATTTTATGAGTTTCTTTTATTCCTTTCAAAAGAAAATTATCAGTATCACAAATTCCTCTTGAAACAGATCCATTATTTGATAAAGTATTTTTTAATAAATAAGAAACAACACAAGCATGAAAATCAGAATTTTCTATATTTTTCAAAGTATCGTACATTTCTTTATATCCTTCATATCCATAAAAGTCATCAGCATTTATAGTTGCAAATGGTTCATCAATTACATTCTCACAACAGATGACTGCATGGCCTGTTCCCCATGGTTTGATTCTATCTAAAGGTAGTTTGTGATTTCCAAGACCATATCCTTGTGGTTGAGGAACAACGTTATAACTTATGTTTCCTAATGACTCAAAAATTGATGTGTATTTTTTATTAAAGTATTCAATAAGTTCTTCAGTCGTAAGAATAATAATCTTTTTAAATCCAGCCTTTATAGCATCAAAAATTGAGTAATCTAAAATAGCTTCTTTATTAGGACCGAAACCATCAACCTGCTTTAAACCACCATATCTGCTACCTAATCCTCCTGCTAATATTAAAAGCGATGGTTCCATTTTAGATTTATTCTTTTTTTAAATCGAATCCACCATAAAAAGAGTATAAGTTCCATTTACCAGAAAACGCATCATCTTTGAACCTTGCATCTTCAAATTCTGCTCCTGGTCTCCACCTTATTCTTCTACATACCCAATATGAACCATTACAAGCATCGTATTCTCCTCCATTTGTAATGTATTTAGTTTCTGAAAATTTAATCCATCCATACATATCAATTTTTCCAGAGACACTGAAAGTTGTTGTTGATTGAGAATATGAAGTTTCTCCTAGAAAACTACATCCATCAGAAGAAATTATCTTTAAAGTAAATTGATCGTTAAACGGATAATTAATGCTGTTTGTATATTGATTTCCTTTCCAGGTTCCTATCATTTTTTTAGCTGCATCTTCACAGTCAATTAATAATTCATCTTTTTTACAACGATATGTTGTATTCCAAAGAAATATGAAAAGAAGAATATTTATTAATTTCATTTATAAAATTATTTATCGAAATTAATATTTTTAAATTAAATAAAAGCTTAATTATTCTTTAAATAGAGAAAATCCACCATCTAAATCACATCTCCAACATGCAATTTCCCATTCTCCTGAAAGACTTTTTTCATCAAATCTCGCTTCGTTAAATGTAGCACCTGGTCTCCATCTTATATCTCTACATGGATTACTCCACCCTGAACCTGTACAACCTGTGTATTCACCACCATCGACAATGAAATTAGTCTCACTGAATTCCATCCATCCATATTCATCAATTATTCCTGAAACATTATAAGTTGTGATGGATTGTGTGTAGGAAGTTTCTCCCAAAAAACGACATCCATCAGAAGATTTTACTTTTAGAGTGAAAGCATCGCTAAATGTTTTAGCATTATTTGATTGATTTCCTTGCCATATCCCTATCATTTTTTTTGCAGCATCTTCGCAGTCGATTGTTAATTCATCTTTTTTACAACGATATGTTGTATTCCAAAGAAAAATTAAAAGAAATAAGTGTAATAGTTTCATTTGTATTTCTTAAATTCAAAAATATGTATTTTTTTTTATATAGTATAATCTATACTATATATGTAATGGAATATTTTTTTTTTTAATTGTAATTGATATGATATCTTTTTTAGACTGGATAATTGTTTTTTCCTTCACTTTTATAATTCTTATTTTGGGATTAGCTGTTTCTAAAAGTGCCGCAAAAAATTCTAAGCAATATTTTTTATCTGGGAGAAACATGCCTTGGTGGTTATTAGGTGTTTCAATGGTTGCTACAACTTTTTCTGCTGATACCCCTAATTTGGTTACAGAACTTGTAAGAAAAGATGGTGTAGCTGGAAATTGGGTTTGGTGGGCTTTTTCTTTAACAGGAATGATGACTGTTTTTTTTTATGCAAAACTATGGAGAAGATCTAAAGTAGTAACAGATTTAGAATTTTATGAAATTAGATATAGCGGCAAATCAGCTTCATTTTTAAGAGCATTTAGAGCAATTTATTTAGGCGTTTTCTTTAATGTTATGATTATGGCTTCAGTCTCTTTAGCAGGTATAAAAATAGGTGGATTATTGCTTGATTTATCTCCATTTCAATGTGTTTTTTACACCTCTCTTTTAACTGTAATCTATTCTACATTAGGTGGGTTAAGAAGTGTTATAGTTACTGATTTTGTTCAGTTTATATTAGCAATGATTGGATCAATATGGGCTTGTATTTATATTGTTAATTTAGATGAAATAGGAGGACTCTCTTCGTTGTTTTCTCATGCGAATGTTCAAAATAAGTTGGATTTTTTTCCTGATTTTAATGATTATGACTCTTTGTTTTCGATATTAATTATTCCTATAGCTGTGCAGTGGTGGAGTGTTTGGTATCCTGGAGCAGAGCCTGGAGGTGGAGGATACATTGCTCAAAGAATGTTATCAGCTAAAAATGAAAATGGTGCAGTTAAAGCAACACTTCTGTTTAATATTTTTCATTATGCTTTAAGACCGTGGCCATGGATACTTATTGCCCTTTCTTCTTTAGTTATTTTCCCAGAGTTAGATGATATATCAAAAAATTTTCCATACATAGATTCTAAAGTAATTGGCCATGATTTAGCATACTCAGCTATGCTTTCTAAACTTCCTAATGGTCTTTTAGGTTTAATGCTTGCATCTCTTATTGCAGCACTTATGAGCACTTTATCTTCACATTTAAACTGGGGTTCATCTTATATAACTTTAGATTTTTATAAACGATTTGTTGATGTCAGAGCTTCTGAAAATAAAATTGTTTTAGTAGGTAAAATTTCTACAGTATTGCTTATGATATTATCTTCTATTTTGGCTTTATATTTAGAATCTGCATTAAGTGCTTTTAAAATTTTACTCCAAATAGGAGCAGGAACTGGATTAATTTTTATTTTAAGATGGTTTTGGTGGAGAATTAATGCCTTTACTGAAATAACAGGAATGATTGTATCTTTTTTGATAGCATTATATTTTGAATTTTTACATCATGAATTATTTTCTTTTCAATTTACTACAGATGAACAGCTTATTATAGGTGTTTTGTTAACAACATTTTCTTGGCTGTCTATCACATTGCTTACAAAACCAACAGATGTTAATAAGCTTTCAGAGTTTTATAATTTGGTTAAACCAAAAGGTTATGGTTGGAATGGTTTCTTAATTATAGCTAAAAAAAATGGAATTAATATTTTGGAGGGAAGGGATTCATTTATATTAGATTTTACTTCGATGCTTTTAGGTATAATTATCATTTATTGTAGTTTATTTTCAATAGGTTTTATTTTGTATTCTAATTTGTTAGCTTCAATTGTTTTACTAAGCATTGTATCTATATCAATGGTATTACTATTAAAAAATCAACAAAAAAAATTAATTATTAAATAAGAATTTATGGGAGAAGATTATGTTATATCATTTTTGTCATCTGAATGGAATTTTAATACATTTTTTTCATCCATTTATATTATATCTTTTTTATTTATAGGGTTTAAATTGAATGAACCTTACAAATTATTATTTGCAAAAAGCCTTTCATTTCTTCTAATAATATTTTTTTTTATTTTTCATATACTACATTTTTATCAAGGAACATGGTCAATAAACACAAGGCTTCCTCTCCATCTTTGTGCCATATCTCACCTTATCGTATGTGTAATCTTATTTGTTCCAAGACAACAATTATTATTTGAAATATTATTTTATTGTGGTATAGTTGGTGGATTACAAGCGATTCTTACACCATTGATTGATGAATATACTGGAGGAGTTTTTTTCTATTTTGATTATTATTTTAGTCATTCTTCAATAATTGCTTTTCCCTTATATCTTTATTATGTATTAAAAATGAAATTAACTAAGTATTCTTGGCTAAAGACTTTTATTTTTTTAAATGTTTTAATGATATTAATAATGCCACTTAATTTTTTAATTGATTCAAATTTCATGTATTTATCTGAGCCACCCAATATAAAACATCCCTTGGTTTCTGGGGAATGGCCATATTATATCATTAAATGGGAATTTTTTGTTTTTTTAATTTTATATTTTACTTATTTAATATTCAATTATAGAATTTTTAAAAACTAAATTATAAATTGCACATAAAAATATTAGAATCATAATTTGAAGTGAAGATTGGATTTTTAAAAGAGTCTGAAGATACAAGGGTATCGTTAACTCCAGAAGTTGTAA
>CAZYIL010000061.1:0-8925 GCA_964646945.1 uncultured Marinoscillum sp.
TTGGGATAAAGAATGCTATGCTTCTGACTACTTCGATCAATTATATAAATGGGCCTTAGATTTAATAAAAATCAATAAAGCTTATGTAGATGAACAATCTCAAAATGAAATATTGGAACAAAAAGGAACAACTAGGAAAACCGGTATCAATAGTCCGTTTAGGGAAAGACCAATTGAAGAAAATTTAGATCTTTTTGATAAAATGACAAAAGGCTATTATAAAGAAGGTGAATGTGTGTTAAGGGCAAAGATAAATATGGCATCAGACAATATGCATATGAGAGATCCTATTATTTATAGAATATTGAATAAATTTCATCATAGAACGGGGAAAAAATGGATAATATATCCAATGTATGATTGGACTCATGGTCAATCAGATTACGTTGAAAAAATATCTCATTCTTTATGTACACTTGAATTTGAGGCTCACAGAGAATTATATGATTGGTTTTTAGATCAGATTGTTAACCCTAAATTCTTAAGACCAAAACAAAGAGAATTTGCTAGATTAAATATGTCTTATACTGTTATGAGTAAAAGAAAGCTTTCAGAGTTAGTTTCAAAAAAATGTGTAACAGGATGGGATGATCCTCGTTTACCTACTATTTCTGGTTTAAGAAGAAGAGGATATTCTCCTAAATCTATAAGAGATTTTTGCACAAAAATAGGTGTTGCCAAGAGAAATAATATTATTGACATATCATTATTAGAATATTGTGCAAGAGAGGATTTAAATAATATATCATATAGGGTTATGGGGGTTCTAAATCCAATTAAATTGGTTATAGATAATTATTCTGATTTAGAAGAAGAAAATTTGATAGCAGAAAATAATCCTGAGAATAAGGATTATGGATCAAGATTAATTCCATTTTGTAAAGAACTTTATATTGAAAAAGATGATTTTAGAGAAGATTACGACAAAAATTTTTATCGATTGAGTATAGGTATGGAAGTGAGATTAAAGAATGCTTATATAATAAAAGGAAAATCTGTTGAAAAAGATAGTAAAGGAAATGTTCACAGTATTCATTGTACATTTGATCCTAAATCTAAAAGCGGATCTGGAACAGATGAAAGCAGAAGAAAAATTAAAGGGACTATCCATTGGGTGTCTGCAAGACATGCTATAAGATGTAAAGTCATGCTTTATGATAGATTATTTGATAAGGTTTCTCCTGATGAAAATGAAAATATTGATTTTAAACAATTTTTAAATCCAAATTCTTTAAAAGAGATAAAGAATGTATACATAGAACCATATTTGAGAAAGGCAAAAAAATCAAATTATTATCAATTTCAACGATTAGGATATTTTAAACTTGATAAAAACTCTACTGAGAATGATTTAATTTTCAATAAAACAGTTTCTCTGAGAGATACATGGTCAAAAAATCAAATCTGATTTAGATAGTTGAGTTTATCTAAAAGTTTTCCTTCTACAGCTACTACTGATGGTTTAGGAATATTATCTTCATCATGAGGCCAAGTACTAGTTAGATTATTTAGGGATTTACTTTTTTCTCCTGGATGTTGTACACTTAAAAATAATGTTTTGTAATCCGGTGAAAACCATGGTCCTGTTAACTCTGCATCAAAAGGAGCGCTTGCTAATTGAATCAATTTCCCCGCATCTTCACCGTGACGAATAAGGACATATAATCCGTTATTTTTGAAATTAGGATAGTATGGACCTCTTCTATTCATTAAACTACCAGACATATCAGATGTTAACCACAAGTTTCCTGATAAATCAAAACAAAGATTATCTGGACATGTAAATTTGCTTTCTTTGCCTCCTGTCAACATTATTTCACTTGTAAAGGATAATGCATCATATTGATTATTTTTTTCAGAAATTTTTAAAATACTTCCATGATAATCTCTTTTTTTAGAATTATTTGTTAGAGCAATAATAATATCTCCAGTTAAAGGATCAATTTCTATATCTTCTGGTCTATTTTGAGGTGTTGCTCCTAATAATCTTGCAGCTTCTCTTACTCTTACTAACAATTCAGTTTGGTCTTTAAATTTATTTCTCAATTTTGGTTGAGAGTCATAGTCTAATGAAATCCATTTTCCGTTAATAGTATCTGCAACATATAATGTTCCGTTTCTAAGAGAGTTTGCTTCGGATGAAATGAATTTATATATAAATTCATTATTTTGATCATCTCCAGTATATGCAACAATTCTATTATCATCAAGTCTAATTAATGTGCAGCATTCGTGTTTAAATCTTCCAAGAGCAACGTGTTTTTGAGCTTCGCCAGTTAAAGGATCAACTTCAACAACCCAACCATAATGTTCAGGAGGGTAGTTATAGAACTTTTCCCAATCTAGTGGGCTATCTATGTGTTGAGGGTTATTATTTTGATCATAAATTGTTTCACCATAAAACATATCATAATTTTCTTCACAAGTTAATATTGTTCCCCAAGGTGTAATTCCACCAGAACAATTACTGTTTGTCCCAACAGGATATTTAGTTCCGCCTATTGGTTTATCCCAATTAAATCTCATTTTGGTTTTTGCATCTATTCTTCTATTGAATTTGTCATCCTGAATAAATTTCCACTTATCATTTTCTTTCTTTACTCTTATAATTGATCCTCCAACAGACTTCATTTCTTTGTTAATTTGATCAAGTGATCTTCTCATGTTTAAATCATAAAAATCATATCCTGACACAAAAAGAGGATTTGTATATTCATGATTAACCCATAGCAATCCGTCGTTCGGATTATTTTCTATTGGAATAAAACAAGTAAAATCGGGATTGAAACCAAAATATTCTTTTTTTGAGATTCTTTCATTCCATTTGATCAAGACATAATGAGACAGCCCTTCAGCAAGTTCTAAATTGTCAGAAGCCGTAGGAGATAATGAATTCAAAGGAAAGTTCTTAAGGTTATTTATATCTTCATTTTTTAATTTTGGAGAAGCGATTAAATTATTAAAATTTCCACAGTTAGATAAAATTGAAGGAATCGCTAATGCTCCTATAGTTTTCTTTGATAATAAAGACAAAAAGCTTCTTCTTGTAATTTGATTCATATTATTAAAAAACGTTTAAGAACTTTAAATGTTTAGCACATAAATTTTTTTTACTAAATTAGTGGCCTTTATTGATGCAAAGGTGCTCATAATCTATAATATTATTGCACCATTTATGAAATTTTAGTTATGAATTTAGAAAAATTTGATATTTATCACGACAAAAAATCTACCCCTTCAAAGAAACAGAAATATATTAATCAAGATTCTTTTGGAAAAAGTGACGAAGAAAAAATAATTATCATAGAAAATTTGTTTTCTAAAATAATGGTTCAGTTAGGATTAGATTTAAAAGATGATAGTTTGAAAGATACTCCAAAAAGGATTGCCATAATGTATGTCAAAGAAATTTTTAGTGGCTTAAATAAACAAAATAAACCAAAAATTTCTCTTTTTGATAACAAATTTGATTATGAAAAAACAATCACTCAAAAAAATATCAATTTAATTTCAATGTGTGAACATCATTTTCTTCCTTTTATCGGACATGCACATGTTGGCTATATTTCTAGTGGCAGAATAATAGGTTTGTCAAAGTTAAATAGAGTTGTTAAGTTTTATTCTAAAAAACCACAGGTACAAGAAAGACTCACGAAAGAAATTTTTGATGAATTAAAAAATATTTTACACACAGAAAGTGTAATTATTGTAATAGAGGCTAAACATTTATGTGTTTCTTGCCGTGGAGTGGAAGATACAGAAAGTTCTACTACTACTGTTCAATATGGAGGAGAATTTAATACAAATTCTAAAAAAGAAGAGTTTTTCACTTTAATAAAATAACTTTAACAAATTATTCTTTTTATCTAACATACTCTTGTAGATAAACAAATTTTTTACAAAGCTGTCCTTTTTTAGCTATAGTAGCATTTATTATTTTATCTCTATGTTTATCATTTTTTCTTATCAAAGGTTGAACCACATGATTAATTAATTGCTCTCCAAAATCTTCAGAAGCATCTTTTGGTAATTCGGATGGCAAATTATCGATGGCCATAATAGAGATAAACTTTTTATTTGTAAATTCTTTCTTTACTTTGTTTTTAATCGGATCATAATCATAGAATGGTCTTTGAATAGACGATGATTTTTTTGTACAGGGGATTAATCCTTCTATATCACAACTTATATCCGCTATCAATTTTATTTTAAAATTTTTACTATTTATTTCATTTATTTCAAATAATCTAGGAATGCCTTGTTTCCAGTATGTTGCATTAATTAATATATCCGTATTTTCCATATACTTTTTAAAATTTGATTTATACTTTTTTGGATTATTATAAAATGAAGTTTTAGAAAATCTAGTTCCATTTTTTGATTCATAATAGTCTTTAGAAGTTATTTGGCAGTATACCGCTTTTGAAAACCCCAATCTTTTAAATGATTTCTTGTCCACTTCTTGTATTTTCATTCTACTTAACATTTCTATTACTCCTTTTGCAACTTTTCCGTTGCCTAAAACAAGAATTTTCATTGTTGGCAAATTAATTTTATCGCATTGATGTTTTAATTCATCGTAATTTTTGTATTGAAAACATCTTTTCAATTTATATAATCTTAGTTTTTTACCGTATCCTAATATTGCGTTGTAGGACCCCACTATTCCAGCTATTTGACCGAAACTAATTATTCTTTTATTATTAACATCTCTTATACATTCATAGTCAATTAAAGTAATTTTTTTTTCAATAATTTTTTTTAACAGACTTTTATTGTATGCTTGCTTTTTGATTGTGTGGGAAAAAAATAAATATTTTTTTCCTTTTATTAATTTATTTTTATCAACTTCTTTTATGCCAAAAAATATATCACAATTTGAAACATCATCTTTAACTTTTATACCTTCTTTCATGTATTCTTCATCAGTAAAGCAACGTAATTTGCTACTTTGACAGTATACAACTGTACCAAATTTTTCCTGAATCTGCTTTAATTGTTTTGGTGTAAAAGGAACCCTTTTGTCAGATAATTTTTTCTCTTCTTTTAGTATAGCAATCTTAATCATTTATAATTTTTAAACTTTTATCTATTCTTTTAAGACACTCTCTTTTTCCTAAAATATTTATTATTTCAAATAAATCTGGACCATAAGTTTTACTTGTTATGCATAATCTTAACGCTTGCATTCCCTCGCTAATTTTTATTTTTTGAGTTTTTAAAACCTGGAAATAATATTTTTTTAACCTTTCATTTGTAAGAGTAGAATTTTTTATTTTTTCTTTGATACTATTTACTGCATGACTTATTTTTGTATTCCATTTTTTTTGTATAAAAGTTTTGTCTAAATCTTGTGTTTTAAAATTCAGAATATTATTTATTTCGGAAATAATATCATATTTAAATGTTATTCTTTCTTTTAATAATTCTATTAAAAGTATCTTCTTTTTTCTATTAATAAATTTTAGTAAATTATCATTAATATTCTTGCTTATAATATCTAAGAATACAGTATTTGATATTTTTTTAACATAATTTTGATTAAACCATTTTGCTTTTTTAAAATCATATTTTCCACCTGATTTATTTATTTTTTGGAAAGAAAAAACTTGAATTAGTTTTTTTATAGAAAAAATTTCCCTTTCATCACCTGGGTTCCATCCAATCATGCAAATAAAATTTAATAGAGCATGTGGTTCAAATCCCATCTCTTTAAATCCCAAATAACTGTCATTTTCTTTTAAATCCAACCATTCGATAGGATAAATTGGTATTCCAAATTTTTGACCATCCCTTTTGCTTAATTTTCCAGCGCCAGAAGGTTTTAAAATTAATGGTAAATGAGTAAACGAAGGTTTTTTCCATTCAAAAGCATCGTATAGTAAAAAATGCAATGGTAAAGATGGCAGCCATTCTTCTCCTCTAATAACATGAGAGATTTTCATTAAATGATCATCAATAACATTAGCAAAATGATAAGTAGGCATTCCATCACTTTTAAATATAATTTTATCATCTAAAATATTTAAATCGATTTTTATTGTCCCTCTTATTTGATCTTTGATATGGTAATAATTTTTTTCATTTCCTGATTTAACAGTTTTAAATCTAATTACATAGTCTCCATTATTTATTAATGTTTTTAATTCTTCTTTTTTTAAACTAATTGAGTTTTTTAATTTTTTTCTATTTTTCCAGTTATAGATAAAATTTTTTCCTTTTTGTTCACTTTTTTTTCTTAATTCTTCTAACTCACTCTTTTTATCAAATGCGTAATATGCAAATCCTTTTTTAACTAATTCATCGACATAATTTTTATATATATTTTTTCTACCAGATTGATTATATGGACCATATTTTCCTGGATTATTAGGGCTTTCATCTGGAATTATCCCACACCATTTTAATGAATCTATGATGTGCTTTTCTGCATTTTTATCAAATCTACTATAATCTGTATCTTCTATTCTTAATATGAGTTTCCCTTTTAGCTTTTTAGCCACAAGATAATTATATAATGCAGTCCTTAATCCACCAATGTGTAGTGGTCCTGTTGGGCTAGGAGCAAAACGTAACCTTACTTTATTTGACATTTATTTTTTGATTGCAATGCATGAAATCTCCACATTTACGTTAAGAGGTAGTTTTGATACTTGTACTGTTTCTCTAGCTGGTGGTATATTGTCTGTAAAATATTTTCCATATTCATTATTTACTTCGGAAAAATCCTCCATATTTTTAAGAAAAATTGTTGTTTTAACGACGTTTTCAAAGCTCATTCCGGATTTTTTCAAAATTTCGTTTATATTTTTCATAACCTGATTTGTTTCATCTTTAATTCCAGATGAAATTAAGTTTCCAGATTTTGCTTCTAATGGAATCTGTCCTGAAATGAATAGAAAATTATCAAAAGAAATCGCTTGATTATATGGCCCAATAGGCAAAGGAGCTTTTTTAGTTAATATTGATTTTTTCATATTGCTTATTTGTTTTATACAAGTTAATCTTTTTTATTTTTTTTTTTGTAAAAAGTTTTCTGCAATCATACATCTAGCGCTACCACCGCCAATTTTTTCTATAGTATCTAAATTACTATGAAGTATTTTAGCGTTTTTTTCTAATTTATTCTTTTGATTATAATCCAAACATTTAAATGCTCTAGTGCTCATAATGATATAGTTTTTTTCATTAAAATTTTTTACTTCTAGAATATTTCCTACAAAGTTTTCTATCTGTGATTCACTGACTTCTATAATTTCTTTTTTTGTTTTAATTAACAAATCAATTAATTGTTTTTTTTCTTTTTTATCATCAATAGACTGTAAACATATAAGTGCAAATTTTTCCCCTATACTCATCATAACATTAGTATGGTATATTGGTACTCTTTTATTTTTGTATGTTTGGTAAGCCTTGAAGGTAAATAGTTTATAATTAATTTTATTACATAACTCTTTTAAAACTTTTTTTGATGTTCTTTTAGAAATTCCAGCAAAACATAATCTGTTTTTTCTATCAAATACCATACTCCCTGTTCCTTCAAGGTATTTTTTTTTGTCTTCCCAATGAGTTAGATCAATAGTCTCATTAATCAAAAATTGTTTTTTTAAGTAATCTTCTATAATATCTGTTCTTCTTTCCTTTCTTCTATTTTTTGAGTACATAGGATAAAGAATTAACAACCCTTCTTCATGCAGTGAAATCCAATTATTTGGAAATATACTATCTGTAGTTATCAACTTTTCTTTGTCTTTAATCACCTTTATATTTATCCTTTTTTCTTTCATTTTATGTATTAGTTGATCAAATTCTAATTTTGCAGCTTTCTTAATTTTACTTTTAGATATTATTACTTCTTTTTTTTGATAATAGTTATCAAAAGCTGTTTCTAAATTATAACCAAAATGTTTTGGTTGTATCATGATTAATTGGTTTGATATTTGTTCCATAAACTTCTAAAAACGAATTATTTATATTAATTAAATTAATTAAAATATATATTTTATATTAATGTATCCTTAAATGTATCCTAAATTTTTATAACTTAATAAATTACCATGCTTAAAAATATTTTTCTTTCTTAAGGGCTTAATATTTGCACTTTTTTTCTTCAACTTTTTATTATAATCATATTTTATGTATTTAGCATTATTGTAAAAATTATTGTTATCCATATCTTGGTAATATGTTTTAGTAATTTCAATATTATTATGTCCTAGAGTTTCTGCTACCAAATATATATTTTTTGTTTCTTTATATATTTTATAAGCATATGTATGTCTAGAATCATGAAAAGTTTTATCATTCATTATTCCCGATTTTTGTTTCCATAACTTAAAAACTTTAGATCTATTTGAAATTTTTTCTGGTAAATTAAAAATTTTATCACTTATTTTTTTTTCTTTCCCCAAGTAGATCATTGCGTTTTTTGGAAATGAATTTTTTTTATATGAATTTTTAGATTTATTATAAACAATATAATAATACACAGTTTTATTCTTTATTTTTTTTGATTTAATATTTTCCCATCGAAGACTGTACAGTTCTCCAAGACTTAGTCCAGTATAACAAGCGAAAAAAAATGCTTTTTTTATATCTTTCCAGTTGTCAGGTGTTGTTTTATATAATTGATTAAGTTCTTTTTCAGAATAGTGTTTTTTGTTTTGGGATAAGGTGGATAATTTTATTTTTTCCATATTGGGATATTCACATAAACCTTCTTTATGTGCTTTAATTAATGCTGACTTTAAACTTTCCCAATATTTTTTTATTGTTGATTTTTTTATTGTTGTAATATTTTCAAATTTTTCTTTTATTGATTGTAGATATTGTTTGTTTACTACTTCATTTAATTTGTAATAATCTATTTTAGAATCACAATTCTTAAGAATATTATAAACAGATTTAGCATTTTTTGCTAAAGTT
>CAZYIL010000062.1:0-8402 GCA_964646945.1 uncultured Marinoscillum sp.
TTGAGCTCCAGTGGGGCCAGCAGGACCAGCAGGGCCTGGAGCTCCAGCAGATCCAGCAGGGCCTTGAGCTCCAGTGGGGCCAGCAGGACCAGCAGGGCCTTGAGCTCCAGTGGGGCCAGCAGGACCAGCAGGACCAACGGGGCCTCCAGCAGGGCCAGCGGGACCTTGAGGGCCAGCAGGACCTTGAGCACCATCAGTGCCAGAAGGGCCTTGAGCTCCAGCAGCTCCAGCAGGACCAGTAGGACCTGGAGCTCCAGCAGTTCCAGCAGGGCCACCTGGTCCAGTAGGACCAGATACTCCTTGAGGTCCAACGGGTCCTTGGATACCTTGAGGACCAGGAACTCCGTTTGCAGATTTAAATGAATAAAGAGCATAAGGCACACTCAACAATTGGGATGAACCAATCTCTTCACCATTTATGCTTACTGAGAGAAAATAGGCTCCGTCTCCCCAATCAATTGAAGAAAAATTATCTAAAGTAGCTCCCCTACCTACTTGAGCCGAAGCAAGACCATATTCATTGGTAACGATTGAATGTGATTCCGTATATTTCACATTGTCACGTACATCTTTAATCTTAAAGACAAAAAGAATTCCAGTATTAGGTCTGATGCTGCCATCAGCATTCCTTACAATAGCCTGATAATTAAAAGCGTAAGGTGCTTGAGCAGAAACAAAAAAATTAAATGTAATAAAATAAAGTAATAATAAAATAACACGCATTGTTCTAAAATTTGAATTTAAAAATATCTATACCATTGGTTGATAAATGAAATCTAATCAAATTAAAAGATAAATGCGAATGTGGAGTCGGCGGGATTCGAACCCGCGTCCAGCTAAGTAAATTATATTTCGTCTACATGCTTAGATAATTATTAATTTTCGAGATAGAGCAGGAAAAAATCAACCAACATCTAACCTTATCTACTAAATTTCCTAAATAGATTCGTAGAACAATCTAAATAGTAGATCTTCTTATGACATCATAAAAATTAGCCGAAAATCATAAACTAATAATGATGTGGTCATTCAAGTTCTTAGAACTTAAACAGCCATAGCGTATTCGTATGAACGTTCGCCGTTTAAAAAATATAGCACTTGATTACGGATGTTTGCTATATCACCCGACATGCAAAAATAAAACCTAACATACTGTCAATTCCGGTCGACCCCAAAAAAACAAAGAACAAATTATAGTGCAAAGATAAAATATTATTTAATTTACAAGTATGGATAATTATGTAGTTTCAGCAAGAAAATATAGACCAACAAACTTTGATGATGTAATAGGTCAAGACCATATAACTACAACACTTAAAAATTCAATTAAAAATAATAAAGTAGCTCAATCTCTTCTTTTTTGTGGACCAAGAGGCGTTGGAAAAACTACATGTGCTAGAATTGTTGCAAAAATGGTAAACAATATTGAAAGTAATGATCCCCTAGAAAATCAAAATAATTTAAATATCTATGAACTAGATGCTGCTTCCAACAATTCCGTTGATGATATAAGAAACCTAATAGATCAAGTCCGCTATGCACCACAGTCTGGAAAATTTAAAGTATATATTATCGATGAAGTTCATATGCTTTCAAATGCTGCTTTTAATGCTTTTCTGAAAACTCTAGAGGAACCCCCATCCTACGCTATTTTTATCCTTGCTACAACTGAAAAACAAAAAGTTATACCTACCATTCTTTCAAGATGTCAAATTCATGATTTCAATAGAATAGAAATTAATGATATAAAAAATAGGCTCAAAAAAATTACTGATTTAGAAGGAATAACCTCAGAAGATGATGCTCTACATATAATTGCTCAAAAAGCTGACGGTGCGCTAAGAGATGCTCTATCAATTTTGGATCTTATGATAACTTATAATACAGGGAATAAGATAACCTATGAGAGCGTTATTAACAATCTCCATATTTTAGACTATGATTACTTTTTTAAGACTGCTGATGAAATTCTAAACCATAATTCTTCTTCATGCATTTTAATTCTTGATGAAATATTAAAATTGGGATTCGAAAGTAATAATTTCATCACAGGATTGTCCGAACATTTTAGAAATTTGCTAATCTGCAAAGATGATGATATTGTCGAAATACTTGAAGTCTCCGATGGAGTAAAATCTAAATATAAAGAACAGTCTTCAAAGCTTTCTAAAGATCTTCTAATAAATAGTATCGATATTTTAAACTCATTCGATATAAACTATAAATTATCAAGTAATACAAGATTGCACGCAGAATTAGCTCTTGTTAAATTATGTAATATTGGGGGAGAAAACTCTGAAAATAATAAAGAAGCTATAAACACAATAAAAAAATCATCTCCAAAAAAGGAAAATAAAAAATTAAAAGAAGAAAATAATAGTCCAAGTGAGGAGAAAGAAACAGAAGTAATAGATAAAAATGTTGAAAAAATAACTGAGGAATCTGAAACAAAAGAAACCCCCAATTTAAACACTATTTTATCGAAAGAAACAAAAAAAAAAGAGATTGAAGAGATAGAAATCACTGAATCAACAGAAGAAATAGTCAAAGAAGTAATCCCTGATTTTAATCAAAATAATTTAAAAGAGTTGATAAAAAATTATATAGATTCGAAAAATGTGAATAATTCGAAAATATCTATCCTGAACAAAGAGCTTTCCGTCGACAAAAAAAACATTCATCTCATCCTCTCAAGTGATCTAGAAAAAAAAATATTTGAAGATCTCAAAAATGATCTGTTAAATGAAATAAGAACTTATTTTGATGATCAAAAGATTGATTTTTCTATCAAGATTGAAGAAAATAACAAGGCTAAAAAGCTGTATACCGGAAAAGAAAAATTTGAATTTCTTATAGAGAAAAATAAAGAAATAAAAAATTTACAAAATCAACTTGGTCTTGATTATGAATATTAATTACTTTTCTATTAACTATACTTCCCAGCCTTCCCTATAATCTCTTGTCACAAATTGATTGGCAATATCATAATTAGTAATTTTCATGTTCTCGCCATCCCAAAGAAGCTTCTTTCTACCAGTAAATTCATATCCCTGATTGCTAAATCCTAAATGCGAAGAAGTTTTAACTTTTTCACGTAACATGTAGCTTCTGATAGCTATATTTCCCATTAATACCGTCTCCGTCATAGGACCAGAATAGTCAAACGAAGATGTAAGAGTTAAATGATCAGCGCTATTGAATCCAGCTTTACATGCATCAACCCATTTTCTTTGGTGACCATATTCAGGTTCTCTTGGTTGTTTTGATGGATCAAAAGTTAAAGTTTTTTCACCTTTTCTGTACAATTTAGGAGTTAGCCCATACGTCCCAGTAGTAATAATTCCTTTCTCACCAATCATCATTGCTCCATTTCCACTACCATCTTCTCCAAGCGACTCTTCAGAAGGAATCAAATCTGGATGTGTAGGTCTTAATCCACCATCTAGCCAGGTCATTTTTACAGGAACGGGGTTTTTTTCTGAAGCATTAAAATTAATACTAACAGATGATGAAGGGGGACATCCTTCTGGAATATATTCCGGACTCCACATTTTAATAAACACATTACCCACGCTACACTCCACTGTAGTAGGATATCCTAAGCCAAGAGTTCTGTAAGGCACATCTATAATATGACATCCCATGTCTCCCAGGGCACCCGTACCATAGGCCCACCAACCCCTCCAATTAAAGGGATGATAAGCTGAGGTATAATCAATTTTTGGAGCTGGACCTAACCATAAATCCCAATTTAATCCTTCAGGAGCAGAGCCACCATCTGGTTTTGGAACAGGGATTCCTTGAGGCCATACTGGTCTATTAGTCCAAACATAAACTTGATTTACTTTTCCAATTAATCCAGAATTAAACCATTCTTGAATCTGTACCATTTCCATATTAGAAGCTCCTTGATTACCCATCTGAGATACAATTTTTTTCTTTCTAGCGGTTTCTGTTAACATTCGTGCTTCTCTAATATTATGAGTAAGAGGTTTTTGCACATAGACATGTTTCCCTAAATCCATAGCTGTCATAGCTATAGGCGCATGAGTATGATCTGGGGTAGAGATAGTTACAGCATCAATATTTTTTTCTTTATCTAACATCTCTCTGAAATCTTCATAAAAATTCGCTTTAGAAAAGCGTTCTCTAGATTTTTTTGAAATTTCTCTGGAATCCACATCACATAAAGCAACTACATTCTCTCTTCCTTGCACAGAAGCATTCCATATGTCAGAGGTTCCTTTACCCCCAACACCTATTCCAGCCAAATTAAGTTTATCACTTGGCGCTAGATAATCCTTACCTCCTAAAACAGCTCGAGGAACTATCATGAAACTTGCTGCTGCTAATGAACTTTGTTTAATAAAATCTCTTCTAGAATTTGATGTTGTATTATTTTTCATAGTTAAAACTTTTATTATTTTTTTCTAATTGTATCAAGGATAAATCTAAAAATTTTTAATCCTTCATAATTTAAGAATTTTTTTTTTAACTTAACATTAATACTGAAATAAACTCCTAACTTAAATTAAGAAATGTGAAAAACATTAAACTCTCAATCATGATGTTCCTCCAATATTTCATTTGGGGAGCATGGTATGTAACTGCTGCAACATATATGTCTAAAATTCTTAATTCATCAGGGGCTGAAATAGGAAATACTTATAGTGCCTTTGCATTTGCAGCAATAATTTCACCCTTTTTTGTAGGAGCTATTGCAGATAGATACTTTTCTGCTCAAAAGGCAATGGGAGTACTACATTTAATAGGGGGATTACTTCTAATTTATGCAACTCAAGTTTCTTCTTCATTTCTTTTTTTATTAACTGTTTTATTTTACTCTTTAATGTATATGCCTACTGTTGCTCTTTCAAATAATATTGTCTTTGCTAATGTAAGTGATACTGGAAAAGTATTTCCATTTATAAGATTTTTTGGTACTTTCGGATGGATTGTTGCTGGATTAATCATTGGTTCCAATATAGTTTTGGGTCAAAAAATAGGATTAGAATTAGAAGCCAGCGACACAAGTTTACCTTTTACATTTTATATTGCATCTGGAGCATCAATTTTATTAGGAATCTTTTCCTTTACCTTACCTGATGTTCCTCCTAAAGGAAAATCAGATAGTTCAAGTCTGGGTTTAGAAGCTTTAGTATTATTAAAAGATAAATCATATTTAATTTTCTTCATATCGGCGGTTTTAATTTGCATTCCTCTATCATTCTATTACTCGTTTGCAAATGTTTTCCTTAATGATATTGGAATGGAAGGGGCAGCAGGAAAAATGATTTTTGGACAGATATCAGAAGCTATTTTTATTTTATCAATCCCCTTTTTATATTATAGAATAGGAGTAAAAAATATTCTTATAATAGGAATAGCCGCATGGGCATTGAGATTTATTTTCTTTGCAAATGGAGATTTAGACAGTTATTATTGGATGATAATGGCCGGAATTGTTCTTCATGGTATATGTTATGATTTTTTCTTTGTCACAGGTTACATGTATACTGAAAACAAAGCAGATGAAAAAATTAAAAATGCTGCTCAAGGACTATTTACTGTTGCTACATATGGAATTGGTATGACTATAGGCTCATCATTTTCAGGTTATATTTCTGATTATTTCACAAGTGGAGAGATTAAAAGCTGGGAAGATATCTGGATGGTCCCAGCATATATAGCAGTGGCCGTTTTATTATTTTTAATAATATTTTTTAAAGATAAAAAGTAAAATTCATGAAAAAAATATCAATGCTTGGTTCAGGTTTTATTGGAAGATTTTATACAGATTCTCTTCACGGTTATAGAAATAAAGATAGGGTTATTTCTATTTATTCAAGAAGGGAAGAAAGTGCAAAAAAATTTGCTAAAGATTATAATGTTCCTCATTGGACAACAGATATGGAAGAATCTATATCACATAAAGATGTAGATGTGGTATGTGTTTCATTGCCTAATAATCTTCATGAAAAGGCAGTTCATCTTTGCTGTAAACATAATAAAGCTGTAATATGTACAAAACCACTTGGTAGAAATGCAGAAGAAGCTAAAAGAATGCTAGAAGCAGTTGAAAAAGTTGGAATATTTGCAGGATATCTTGAAGATCTTTGTTACACACCTAAATTTTTAAAGGGGTTAGAAAGTGTAAAATCAGGAAGTTTAGGTAAAATTATTTGGGCAAAATCAAGAGAAACTCACCCAGGACCACATAGTGAATGGTTTTGGGATAAAGAAAAAGCCGGGGGAGGATGTATTCTTGATTTAGGATGTCATTGCATTGAAATCAGTAGAAATTATATTGGAAAAGATGTGAAACCAATAGAAGTTATGTGTTGGGGAGATACACAAGTAAAACCCATAGATGCTGAAGATCATTCCATTGGTTTAGTAAAATATGAAAATGGTGCTATAGGCCAATTTGAAGTCAGTTGGACTTTTAGAGGAGGCATGGATTTGAGAGATGAAGTTATGGGAACCGAAGGAACCATATGGGTTAATTCTTTTCTAAGAACAGGATTTGAGATGTTTACAACAGGGAAAGGAAGTGATTATGTTGCCGAAAAGGCTGAATCAGATTCTGGATGGTTATTTCCAGTGGGTGACGAACTTAATGAACTAGGGTACAATCATATGTTTGCTGATATGTTTGATTCCATGGAAAATAATATGAATCCTAAAGAAACTTTTTATGATGGTTATGTAGTAAATGCTATTATAGATGCTTCATATGCTTCAATTAAAAGTAAAAAATGGGAAACAATAAAACTTGACATTTGGAGAGGAAAGGAAGGAGTAGAAAAAGTAAATAATTTACAAGATTACGATGAGAATTATTATCTAGTAAAAGAAGAGACAACACATTATGGAGATAAAAAACTTTTGCTAAAAAGTAAAAAAGATGGAAAAATCATTGAGAAAATAATTAAATAGAAGATATTATTTCCAAAATCCTTTTCTTAAAATCAACTTTTTGTTCAATGGCAATTCGTTATTTTGAATGTTATTCAATTTTTTTAGATTTTCTAATCTTATACCAAACTCTTGAGAAATTTTCCATAAAGAATCATTCTTCTTGGGCATATAAGTCATAATCTTTCCCTTTTTTCTTTTTCTTGTCAAGTAATATATGTTTCCTGAATTTATTTTTTGTCTAGCATCTAAATCGTTATAATCTTTTATTTTCTCTATTGAAATATTATAAAGATTTGAAATACTATTAAAAGAGTCTAAAGAATCTGCAATTATAGCAGGAAGACCATTTAAAATAATAATTTCTATTGAAGCTAAAGAAAAGATTTTTTGATCTATTGCGGACTTAAATTCATATGTTTTCCTCTGTGGTTCTTCCATCATTTCATTTTTTCTTTCAGATAATGAAATAAGATTATCCTCATTTACAGGAATCATAAGGGTATAGTTTTTATCATTAGGGATCAAATCCGATTTTATCCATCTATTATATGAACTTAACATTTCATGATCTAAGTTAAATTCCTTAGAAATTTTTTTAAGAGATCTATTATTGTTATTTGAGTATTCTTTTAAAATTAAATTCTGAGAATGCTTGTGATTTAATTCATCTTGAAATGCTATTTTATGAGCAATGAATTTTTTTATATACCAATGAGTATCCTTGTTAATTTGTATCCTTTGAGAACCATACATTTTTTTATCAGTAATAGATTTTGCGCCAGTCAAACCTGTCATATATGATAACAAGGAGTATAACCAATTATCGAAATAAAAATTATTTTCTTTTAAATAAGAACAAGCTGCATAAGTAGAAGAAACAATATTTGATCTTTCATCAACAGATCGATTTATAACTAAACCATAAGTTTTTGCTGTCTCTTCTTTAAATTGCCAAAAACCAAAAGCATTAGATGAAGATTTAGCAGTAGATATTAATGCGCTTTCTTGAATAGATAAATATTTAAAATCATTTGGCATATTTTCTTCATTTAATATTCGCTCTATCGTAGGAAAGTAGAGGGTTACTCTATCAAGTATTATCTCAAAAAATTTTCTATTAGTATGTAAAGCATCAACCTCATTTTGTATTTCTTTTCTTGTTTTAGAATCGATTTCAACTTTTATTTTATCAAAAAAAAATGAAGAAGGTACTTGAGGAATCTCTGATTCAAAATTCTGAGAAAATGAAGATGTCATGAAAAAAAATAAAAAGAAAAAAAATAAATATAGTTTTTTCATTTTTTTTGAATAAGCATGATGCCATCTCTAATTGGTAAAATTACATTATTAACTCTATTATCTTTTTGTATTTTTTTATTAAAATTATCTATAAGTTTAGTGAGATAATCTTTTTTTTTGTCTATAATTTTTCCACTCCAAAGAACATTATCTACTAAAATAAAACCACCTTTAGATAATTT
>CAZYIL010000062.1:8412-8919 GCA_964646945.1 uncultured Marinoscillum sp.
CATAGTATTTTGAATAATTTTCTTTATCAGCATCGATAAAGACCAAATCAAAACCAGAATCAATTTTAGGAATAATATGTAGAGCATCACCTATAAGGTATTCTATCTTGTCATTATATTTAGATTTTTTAAAAAATTTTTTAACTTTTTCAGAAATTTCTTCATTAATATCAATGGTTATCAATTTTCCTTTATCTTGAATTCCTTCCAATAAACACAGAGCTGAATAACCCGTATAAGTTCCTATTTCTATAACAACTTTTGGATTAATCATTCTCGAAATAAAGCTTAAAATTCTTCCTTGTAAATGTCCAGATAACATGCGAGGTTTTAACACATGAAGATGAGTGTATCTGTTAATTTCATGAAGCAAATTATTCTCTTCATCAGAATGCAATTTAACATATGATAAAAGCTTTTTATCAATTAAATCCATGATTAATTATTGAAATTTAAAATAATCTCAAAAATATATACTTATTGAGTTAAAACTATTAATTTTAGAAA
>CAZYIL010000063.1:0-8913 GCA_964646945.1 uncultured Marinoscillum sp.
TGATTCATTATCAAGTTTTCCACAACGGAAAAATAATAACGATGAGATTATTATCGATAAAAAATATTTTAAAATTAAACTCCTTCTCACGTTACTTTTTTTACTTAATAAAATTATTATATATTGAACTTAGCTGTAAGTTATTAAAATTATGTTAAAAGCAGAAATGCATTATTTATGAAAAACTATGGGGCTCAAGATATGTTCTCTGATTTAAAAAAGGTCCTCATTAATCCTCCGTTACAAAAAATGGGTTCTGTTGATCATAAAAAATGGCATTACGATGGGCCTTTAAATCAAAATAAAATAGACGATAACTTTTTTTCTTTTCTTAACATATTAAAAAACTTTGGAACAGAAATAATATCTCTAGATCAAAAGGAAAATTATTTTGATAGTGTTTTCCCTCATGACGCATCACTAGTTATTGATGATGGAGCAATAATTTTGAGCATGGGAAAAAAGTTAAGAAAAGAAGAACCTTCTTTACACAAAGATTTATATAAGTCCATTGGTGTTCCTATAGTTGGAACGATAGAATCACCAGGAACCGTTGAAGGTGGGGATTGTTTATGGATAGATAAAAAAACTCTTGTTGTTGGAAGAGGATTTAGGACTAACGCCCATGGTATAAAACAAATGTCCAAAATTCTTAACAGACATGGTGTAGAGGTAATTTCATTTGATTTACCTTATTTTCAAGGGCCTGATGCTTGCTTGCATTTGATGTCTCTTATTTCAATATTAGATCGTGATTTGGCAATTATTTATCAACCTCTTTTTCCTGTAGAGCTATTGAAATTATTGGGTAAAAGAGGGATAAGATGCATTGAAATCCCTGAACATGATTTTCAATCCAGCAAGGGTTTATGTGTGAATGTTCTTGCGCTGTCCCCAAGAAAACTTGTCATGATAGAAGGATTTCCTGCAACAGAAAAATTGTTGTTAGGATCTGGATGTGATATTCAAACTTTTGATGGAAACGAACTATGCATTAAAGCGGAAGGAGGTCCCACATGTCTTACAAGACCTATTTACAGAAATTAGATTTAATCGTTTCTATTGATGTTATTTAAATCTATAAATGATTGTCTTAACCTTTCGATGAGATGATTTTCTCCTTCTACCAACCATTTTCTTGGATCGTAATATTTTTTATTTGGTTTTCCGTTTCCTTCTGGATTTCCTATTTGTTCTTTTAGATAGTCTTTATATTTGTGATAGTATTTACGCACCCCTTGATGAAAAGCCCATTGCATATCTGTGTCAAGATTCATTTTGATCACACCATATCCTATTGCTTCTTCAATATCTTGAGTAGAAGATCCTGAGCCTCCATGAAAAACAAAATTTACTGGGTTGGGATCTGTGCGGTGTTTATCTTCGATAAAGTGTTGAGAGTTTTTTAATATATCAGGCTTTAGTTTAACATTACCGGGTTTGTATACGCCATGAACATTTCCAAAAGAGGCAGCAATAGTAAAATTTGGGCTTATTTCCATTAATTGTTCATAAGCGTAACACACGTCTTCAGGTTGTGTATATAGTTTAGAAACATCCACCTTGGTGTTGTCAACACCATCTTCCTCTCCTCCTGTAATTCCCAACTCTATTTCAAGTGTTATACCCATTTTACTCATTCTTCTAAAATATTCTTTGCAGATGCTGATGTTTTCTTTAAGAGGCTCTTCGGAAAGATCAATCATATGAGAGCTGTATAGTGGTCTTCCTTCTTTTTTAAAAAAATCTTCTCCTTCTTCTAACAATCCATCAATCCATGGAAGCAACTTTTTTGAGCAATGATCGGTGTGTAGTATCACTGGTAGATTATATTCTTTAGCCATCAGGTGAACGTGATAAGCTCCAGATACACATCCAGCAATTGAAGACTTTTGAAATTTATTGTCTAGTTGTGCCCCAGCAAAAAAAGAGCCTCCTGAATTAGAAAATTGAATAATCACGGGAGAATTTACTTCTTTTGCAGTTTGCAATACCGCATTAATCGTGTTGGTTCCAACAACATTCACCGCTGGAAGAGCAAAATTATTTTTATTTGCGTAGCAGAGTAAATCTCTTACTTCTTTTCCATGTAAAACACCTGAATTAAATCTCATAACACGTATTTTGTAAAGGTATAAATGAAAGTTGAATATAAAACTTATTACACATTATAATTAAACACAAAAACTTCTTTTGATCTGTTAAGAGCATCAAAACGTATTTGAAGCATCATGGTTTTATCATCATTCTTATTCTCTTGGTTAGTTGAACAGTGAGAAGAATTTTTTATATGATAGTAGTAGATGGTTTGACTTCTTGTATACAAAGTTTGATTTTCAGGTTTTCCAAACATGGAAATAATCTGATTTTGGTTGAAATAAAGAAATTGTTCTTTATTCTCATGAACCAGTGTTATCATTTTTTCTCTTTCTCCTTTACATCCACTTTGATCATGTATCCATGCTTGATAATCAAGGCCTTCAATTGCTGGAAAGTCAGGACTACATGAAACTGTAAAGAATCCGATAAAAAAAATTAAAAAAAACAGTTTGATTAAATTTTTCACTCTGTGATGTATATAACAATGAAAATAAGTTCAAAAATGTATTTAATCAATAGAATACTATATTTTTTTTAAAAAATTTATATAATTTTAAATTTAAACCATAAACAGGTTATATTTGCGGCGGGTTCAGGTTTTGTACCGCACATTTTTATGTGCCACCCATTTATGTCATGGTCTTATACTGTGTGTAAATTTATAAACCACGAAGCTTTTAATAGGTTAATTACTTTTTAGAAGAGTTTATTTTATTGAATTGAAGTTTTTGCTTGATCCTGGATCGAGCAAGTAATAACATAGATAAAATGAATGTTAGACCAGTGATATCAATTAGACAAAATACAAACCTAAAAAGTTTTTATAACTTTTTTTTCTCTATATCCAGTCCTTCGAAATTTATATTCTTTCTTTTCTCATTTTTTCTTTTTTCATTCGATAGCACAGCTTTTTCTTTGAGTAGTTCTTCAAAGGTTTTGGAGTATAGTAAAACCTTTCCTTTTATCAATGCTTTTCCAGAATCCGTTCCTTCTGGTTCCATACAACAGGATTATGATGACGATGGAATACCGGATTCTATCGATTTAGATGATGACAACGATGGAATATTGGATACGGTAGAGGGTACTGCCGATCCGGATAATGACGGGAAAACGAATAAATTTGATGATGATTCTGATGGAGATGGGTGTAGCGATGTGAGAGAAGCAGGGTATCCCGATGCAAATAATGATAATTATTATGGAGACGATGTGCCAGTGGTCAATCCAGAAGGAAAAGTCATTGGCGCTCCCTATGACACGCCGGCTGATGCAAACAGTAACGGGACGAAAGATTATTTAGAAATTGGTTCTGCTTTGTCTCTCACGACAAGCCCTACGTCTTTGAATGTTCTTGTAGGTAGTAATGTACAGTTTTCAGGAGCTGGATCTGTTGCTAACGGGACAATTACTTACAACTGGCAGATAAGTACTGATGGCGGTGGTTCATGGTCTGATTTGTCCAATGGAGGACAATATTCTGGGGCGACGACTACTACCCTTTCTATTTCAGCTGTGACCATTGGCATGACAACTTATTCTTATAGGCTGTATATGAGAACACCAGCGTATGTGTGTGATCAAGATGTGATCACCAACGTAGCTTCTCTTACGGTCTTTCTTCCAGATTTTGATAACGACCAAGTGCCTGATGACACAGATTTAGACGATGACAACGATGGAATACTTGATACAGTAGAAGGTACTGGGGATCTAGATAATGATTCAAAACCAAATCATCGTGATTATGATAGTGATGGAGACGGTTGTAAAGACGTTACGGAAGCGGGGTTTACCGATGGTAATGACGATGGTAAATTAGGGTATAGCCCAGTACAAGTGGATGCTCAGGGTAAAGTTACAAGTGGTGTGAATAATGAAAACTATCAGACCCCAGACGATTTAGATGGGAATGGTACCAAAGATTTTTTAGAAGCTGGGGGAGCGGTTTCTGTTTCTTCGCAGCCTTCAGATGTTACGATTTCAGATACAAAGACAGCTTCTTTCACGACAGCAGCGTCTGCTACTGGATCGGTTGGCTACGAATGGCATGAAAGTTCAAACAATGGACAGACGTGGGAGTCGGTATGTGATAAGCCGGACTTGATGATCACAGGTGTGATGGAAGGATCTTGGAATGGTGGAAACTGGCCACGTATGGTTGAACTCTATGCTATTAAAGATATTCCAGATTTAAGGGTATATGGAATGGATGTAGGAACGAGTAGTTATACTAGTAGCACCGTATATTCAGCTTTCTCAAATAACAGTTTGGTAGCAGGTCAGTTTTACATAGTCACATACTATAGTTATTCAACACATTTTGATGATTTTTTTCCTGGTGTTCCCTCTTCTCAAAATGGTGCTGGTGGACATAAAATGCAGCAAATGGGTAAGAATAATTATATAGATGGTCGCTATCCCGTTGTTCTTTATAAAAGGCCAGATGTCAGCTCTTCCACATGGACAAAGGTTGATGAGGCAGGTGTTAACGGTCAAAATGGATGGAATGCCCCATGGAAATACAGGGACGGTTGGATGTATAGAAAAAAGAATACAGGACCTAAAACAGCATTTGAAATCAATGACTGGACCGTATGTAATGATTGTATGTACATGGGAGGTTCAGGTAACGGAAAAAATAACGATTGGCATCCTGCAGATAAAAAATATCCTCTTAAAGCATTTAGTGATCCTGGTCCTGTATACGCAAATTGTACCAACGCTACGCTCACGATTTCTAACGTCCCATATAGCATGAATGGATATCAATACAAGGCCCTTACAAAATCTACTTCTTTTCAATGCGACGTGGATTTATATACTTCTGATGCCGACTTAGTTGTCTTTCAAGATACTGATAACGATGATATAGCAAATTCTTTAGATATTGATGATGATAACGACGGAATTTTAGATACCGAAGAAGGAAATGGAGATGTTGACAACGATGGTATCCCAAACAGCCTGGATTTAGATAGCGATGGCGATGGATGTTTCGACGTGAAGGAAGCAGGGTTTACCGATGGAAATAACGATGGTATTTTAGGAAGCCCCACTTATCAATTTAATTCTCAAGGAAAAGTTATTGCGGTTGTGTCGGATGGTTATACGACGCCCGTCGATACGGATAATAACGGAACAAAAGATTATTTAGAGGCCGGTGGTGCCATTACAATCAACACACAACCAGCTGCCGTGATTGTTGCTTCTGGAACAAACACCACGTTTAGCGTTGCAGCCACTTCTGTTACAACAATGGCTTACCAGTGGCAAGAAAAAACATCGGGTGGCAACTGGACAAACCTAGCAAATGGAGGAGTCTATTCAGGGGTCACTACAGCCACGCTAACACTAACCAATATGCCAGGTAGTATGAATGCAAACAAATATAAGGTGGTGATCACAATCCCATCATTTTTATGTGGGTCTAGTGTAACATCAAATGAAGCTCTTCTAACCGTAAAAACTGATAATGATGAAGATGGCATACAAAATGGTCCTGACCTTGATGATGATAACGACGGAATTTTAGATACAGAAGAAGGCACAGGAGATCTTGATAGCGATGGTATCCCAAACCATTTTGATTTAGATTCAGATGGGGATGGATGTAAAGATGTGAAAGAAGCAGGTCTTGTCGACCCTGATGATAACGGAATTTTAGGGGTAGGAGCTACGGGTGATGTGGTAGTAGACAATGATGGTAAAGTAATAAAAAATCAGGACAACAGTGCGGTAACTGGATATACTGATCCTTTGGATAGCAATACTAATGGAACAGATGATTATAAAGAAGTAGGAGGTAGCCCAACCATTTCTACTCATCCAGCAGATTATACAAGGGCAGAAGGAGATATTTTCACTTTCACTGTGGCTGGAACAGCGACAGGAGGTGTTACCTACCAGTGGCAAGAAAATACTGGAGGCGGATGGGCCAATCTTGCAAATGGAGGTATTTACGGTGGGGTGACCACGACTACTTTAACGATTACAAGTCCTGCTTTATCTAAACATGGTCATCAATATAGGGCAGTGGTAAGCTCTTTGTCTTATGCCTGCGGCACTCCTGCACAATCTAATGCTGCTACCATGCATGTTCTTTTAGATACAGACGATGATCTCGTTCCTGACACCTTTGATTACGATGATGATAACGATGGAATTTTGGATTCTCATGAACCAGGGGATTCAGATAGCGATGGAGTTCTAGATAGATTAGAGCTAGATAGCGACAACGATGGATGTAAAGATGTGGTAGAAGCGGGATGGAGTAGTTACCATAATTATTCTACTGATGATGGAAGCGATAACAACGGAAAACCAGGGGATGGCAATCATACTTGTACTCCAGGAAATACCAGTGGCTGTACGGTTTACGTGTATTATAACGGAAATAACCTGAGTACCACTTCAAACAATGGAAGAATTAAAACACATCAATCATTTGGATTTTATAACAATTCTTATTTAGATGATTTAGATGGAAACGGAACGCACGATTTTCAAGAAGCTGGAACAGCAGCATCCAACAATAACGTCTGTCCTGCCGATCAAACTAAGACTGCTAACCAAAATGCTACTTTCACGGCAAACGCAACCCCTAACGGAAAAGTCAAATACACATGGCAAGAAAGTTTTGATAACGGCACCTCCTGGAGAAATTTAGATGATAACCTTATGATTACTGGGGTTATGTCTGGGGGTCGTAGCAATAATTATCCTGTGGTAGTTGAGTTATATGCTATTAGTGATATTGCTAATTTGAGTATTTATCATGTAGGAATTGATTATAATCAAAATTCAAGTCAAAATTATTATAGACATCGCTATTATGCACTTCCTGGTATTGCTTTAGCAAAAGGTTCTTATTATTATTTATATAGAACTGCTAGTTATTTTGATGCTTATTTTAACCCTTCTAATCATATCACAAGAACTAGTAATACAAATAATGCTAGTCATGGTCATTTAAATTCCACTTACGATGGTGATGATGCCATCACGCTTGTAAGAAAAAATACCGTAGCAGACCCAGATTATAATGAGATCGTGGACGTAGTAGGGGTGATAGGGGAGGATGGAACAGGAAAAGCTTGGGAGTACAATGAAGGGTGGCTCTACAGGAAAAATAATAAGTTTCCTACTCCAACTTTTAACATGAACGACTGGACGGCATGTAACAACTGTCTTGATAATGCAAACACGCATCAGGAAGCAATAGATAATGGAGGTAACACGCATTTTCCTATAAAAACGATTTCGTATCCAAAAGCAGGAAGTTATTCGAATGTTAACGCAGCTACTTTAACAGTTTCTAACACGCTGGTTGCTCAAAGTGGAAATAAGTATAGAGCCCTTCTCAGCACGGAAGGATTTAAATGTGGTGCCGATGCAACGACATGTGCTGCCACACTTACCGTACACCCCGACAACGATTTAGATGGCGTGAAAGATGATGTTGACCTTGATGATGACAACGACGGGATTTTGGATACCGAAGAAGGAAATGCCGATTTCGACAGCGATGGAATAAAAAATAGTTTTGATTTAGATTCAGATGGAGATGGGTGTAAAGATGTGAAAGAAGCAGGATTTAGCGATGCAAATGACGATGGTATGTTAGGCCCTACAGCGCCACCGCCAGTAGACGGACAAGGAAAAGTTACCGGTACCGCAGGCTATACCACACCAAATGATTTAGATAGTGACGGGACAAAAGATTATTTAGAAGTTGGAAGCGCAGTAGCTATTATAGCCAATCCAGTAAAAAGGGTTACCAACGCAAACACGACGGTTACCTATTCTGTGTCGGCAGCAGGTGCTGGAGGAATCACTTATAAGTGGCAAGTATGGGATACAAACTCATGGTCAGATGTTACCAACAATTCTACTTATAGCGGTGCTACGACAGCAACGCTTACCGTCGCTAATGTGAGCTCTGGAATGAACAACTACAAATATCGGGTGGTCGTTTCTGTTTTATCGTTTGCCTGCGATACAGATGTGACTTCTAGCGCTGTCTCACTCACAATTTCTAATGATTTCGATCAAGATGGAATTATAAACTCTATAGACTTAGATGATGATAACGATGGTATCTTAGACACTGAAGAAGGGGGAGGAGACTTAGACGGTGATGGAATTCCAAACTTTTTTGATTTAGATTCAGATGGAGATGGGTGTAAAGATGTGAAAGAAGCAGGTTTTGTCGACCCTGATGATAACGGAATTTTGGGTGAAGGAGCGACAGATGCAGTGGGAGTAAATGCTCAAGGTAAGGTGATAACAAATGAAAATGGTACTTCTGTTACCGGATATACGGTTCCTCTAGATGCTGATAATAGTGGAACAAAAGATTATAAAGAACTTTCTGTTGGTGTTACAGTAACAGATAACCCCGTGTCTAGAACCATAGTACAGAACGGTACCACTACGTTCGAATCAGAGGGAGCAATCAATGGAGGGGCGCTCATCATTTTTCAATGGCAGGTGAGTACCAATGGAGGATTAAACTGGTTTGATCTAGCTAACAATTCAATTTATTCTAATGTGACAACAAAAGTGATGACCGTCTCTAATGCACCTTTAAACTATAATGGATACCTCTATAGGGTCGCGATGAATAACGCTTCTTTTGAATGTGATATAGACGTGTTTTCTTCAAATGCACTCCTTACTGTATTAGCAGATTCTGATGCCGATGGTGTTGCTGATCAGACCGATTTAGACGATGACAACGATGGAATATTAGATACACAAGAAGGAAATTCAGATTTTGATCAAGATGGTATTCCGAACAGTTTAGATCCT
>CAZYIL010000064.1:0-8895 GCA_964646945.1 uncultured Marinoscillum sp.
ATAACACCAATGGAGGATGGAATAAGAGCTGCAGGCACAGTAGAAATTGCAGGATTAAAAAAACCAATAAATCAAAACATGATAAAATTAATTGAAGACACTTCAAGAAAAATTCTTCCAGAACTTGGTAAGGTCAAAAGCCAATGGATGGGTTATAGACCAACTCTTCCTGATTCTCTTCCCATAATTGGTGAATCTAAAAAATGTAAAAATGTTTATTATGCCTTTGGACATCAACACCTCGGTTTGTCTTTAGCTGCTTTAACTGGGAAAGTGGTGCGGTATTTAATAGATAATAAGCCTAGTAACATTAGCATAAACCCTTTAAATCCATACCGATTTTGAAATAATATTTATTTTTTTATGTTCAAAGAAAGCCCTTCAGAAGAGTATTTAAATAATATTGGATACTATAAAAAAATGCATGTGGAAGGCTATAAATTAATAAATGGATCTAAAAGAAAACCTGAAGAAAGCTATGATGAAAAAAGTACAAAAAATTTTGCATTTCTAATCAAAGAAATAATTGAGATAAATAAAATTGAAAATATGTTAGATTATGGTTGTGGAAAGGCTATTTACTATAAAAAATCATTTGATTTAAATAATAACAAAATATCCTCTCTAAGTAATCTATGGAATATCGAAATAAATTTATATGATCCCTGTTTCTTAGAATATTCTGTGTTTCCACAAAATAAAAAATTTGACTTAACAATTTGCATTGATGTCCTAGAGCACATACCTGATCAAGATATTGAATGGGTATTATATAAAATCTTTAAAGTAACAAATAAATATGTCTTTATAAATGTAGCCTGTCATGATGCAATAGCATTACTGCCTAATGGAAAAAATGCACATATCAATGTAAAAAACCCAGAATGGTGGCATGAAAAAATTTTAAATTTAAAAAAAATTTTTAAAAATTTAAAAATTATTTGTTTGTGTAGTTTGAAAAAAGAAGGGAAACTTACTTATTTCCCTTTGCAATATGATGATAAACTTATTAATTACAAAACTAAATGAATTCTCTGCTTGGCCTAATTATACAAATTATCAACCTTTATCAGTTTTTGCTGTTAGTTTACATCATCGCAACGTGGCTTGTGAATTTTAATATTATTAATGTGTCTAATAGATTTGTATACAGTGTTATGGAAGTTTTGTATCGTTTATGCGAACCGAGTTTAAATATAGTTAGAAGGTATATACCTAACTTTGGTAATATAGATATATCACCTGTTATTGTATATTTAGGATTGTGGTTTTTAAAAAATTTAATTATTGAATATTGGCCGAGGTATTAATGACTAAAATTATTAATGGAAAAGAAATTGCTCAGAATTTACGTAACGATCTAAAAAGTGAAATTATTGAACTTAAAAATACTTATGGTAGGGGCCCTGGTTTAGCAGTAGTACAAGTGGGGAATGTAGCAGCAAGTAGTGTATATATAAAAGCAAAGACTAAAAGTGCTCAAGAAGTTGGGATAGAGGTAATTGATCATCATTTAAAAGAATCAATAACTCAAGAAGAATTATTAAGCATTATAAACAAACTTAATAATCAGGAAAATGTCAATGGAATTTTAGTTCAGCTTCCATTACCGAAACATATCAATGAGCAAATCATCCTTGACTCAATTGATCCTGAAAAAGATGCTGATGGATTCCATCCTTTAAATGTAGGAAAACTTTCTATTGCTAGTCAAAATGATAAAAGTTTACTTATACCTTGTACGCCTTACGGGTGTTTAATACTGCTGAAAGATCTTGGAGTAAATCTAGTAGGTAAAAATGCAATTATTATAGGAAGATCCAACATTGTCGGAAAGCCAATGGCACAACTTTTATTAAAAGAATCTTGCACTGTAACTATTGCTCATTCAAAAACTACTGATCTCCCCGCTGTTTGTAGATCTGCAGATATTGTTGTTGCTGCTGTAGGTAGGCCTGAGATGATTAAGGGGAGTTGGATAAAAAAAGGTGCTACAGTAATCGATGTGGGGATTAACAGGATTGAAATTGAAACTGAAGGTGAATTAAAAACTAAATTAGTTGGAGATGTAAATTTTTCAGAAGCTAAATCTATTGCTGAAGCAATAACTCCAGTTCCAGGTGGTGTTGGGCCAATGACAATTGCTTGTCTTTTAAGAAATACAACAATTGCTTTTAAAAATTCAAAAAATAAATTTTAACTATTTTAAAGCAGTATCAATAATTTTTGCCCATGATGAACTAACAACATTTTCTGAGTAATTTTGTATTACATATTTTTGTCCTTTTTCAATTTTATTAAGTGCTTTAATATGATTTGACTTTATCCATATTAATCCTTCAGAAATATCTCCAAAATAAGTGTAATTTTTAAATTCTTCAAACTGATTAACATTTGAAAGAATAACAAAACGCCCAAGATTTAACGCATCGATAATTCTATTAGAAGATTTAACCAATCTTTCTTTATCATTGGGGTAAGGTAAAATTACAATTTCAGATTTTATAATTTCCTTATTCGCTTGTTCGTGCCACTCTACATATTTAACATTTATATTTACTAGTTTAATCGAAGTAATTTTTAGTTTAATTTCACTAATAAAATTTGTTATAATTATTAAATTAATTTTTAGATTTTTTGCATCAATATCTTTTAGTTCATTAATTAATGTTTCGTGATTAGTGCTCATTCCAAACCAAGATATTTTAAAAGGATATGTAATTTTGGTTATAACATTATTACTTTGATATCTAACCATGTCTGGTACAACAAAGGATTTTAAATTGGTATTTTCGTATAAAACTCTTGATGCAGTTTTTGTTTTAACAACTATAAAGTCTGATTTAATTGCTATTGGCAAGTTTCTTTTGGTATTATCAGTTTTGCTTGTAATATCAAAATTCCAATCATCAAAAACAGCAATTATTTTTATTTTTTTACTCCTTGCAAAATTTACTAAATTTATAACGTTTTTGTGAAAAACCTTAGATATAATTAATACTGTTGGATTATAAGTTAATATTGTTTTTTCAGGATCATGATTTTCAAGAAAAATCAATTTTTTTACTCCTAAATAATTTGCTGGCATAATCCCTCCAACAACATAACTTGGAATATCATTAGGATTAGGATGACTAAAGATCCATACAACTCTATTATATTTATTGTGCATAATTTTTATTGGAAAATAAAATTTTATAATAAAATAATAACAAATTTGTCTAATTAATTATTTTTCATTCTTAAGGCAGTTATATTAATAAAACCTTCTGCATCTTTTGGATTATAATCTCCTTGTTGATCAAAAGAAACCAAAGATGAATTGTATTTACTATATGGAGATCGTCTTCCTGTGATAATAACATTGCCTTTAAATATTTTTAATCTTACATCACCAGTTACATTTTTTTGTGTTGAGTCAATTAATTGTTGAATAGAAAGTCTTTCAGATGAAAACCACATCCCATTGTAAATAATCTCTGCATATTTGGGCATAATTTCATCCTTTAAATGAGCCTCTCCTTTGTCCAAAGTTATGCTTTCTATTGCTCTGTGAGCTTGTAATAAAATTGTGCCCCCTGGGGTTTCATAAACTCCTCTTGATTTCATTCCTAAAAATCTATTTTCAACAATATCAATTCTTCCAACTCCGTGATGATAAGCAATATCATTTAATTTAGATAACAAAGCATCTGGTTTGATTTTTGTATTATTGATGGAAATAGGATCTCCTTTCTCAAAAGAAATAATAATTTCTTCTGGTTCTGAATTGGCTTCATTCAAAGATTTTGTTTTAGAATAAACATACTCAGGTGCCTCAATCCATGGATCTTCTAAAAGTTTACCTTCAGAAGAGGTATGTAAAAGATTAGCATCGGTACTAAATGGAGATTCTCCTCTTTTATCTTTTGGTATTTGGATTTGATGTTTATTTGCAAAATTAATCAATTCTTCTCGAGAGTTTAAATCCCATTCTCTCCATGGTGCAATTACTTTTATATTTGGATCATTTGCATAATATCCAAGTTCAAATCGCACCTGATCATTTCCTTTTCCAGTTGCTCCATGAGCTACCGCATCTGCTCCAACGCTATGGGCAATTTCTATCTGCTTTTTTGCTATCAGTGGTCTTGCAATTGCTGTTCCTAGTAAATAGATTCCTTCATATAGAGTATTGGCTCTAAACATGGGAAACACATAATCTCTAACAAATTCTTCTTTAATATTTTCTATAAATATTTCTTTTACTCCAAGAGATTCGGCTTTAGCTTTAACAGACTCTAGCTCCTCTCCTTGACCAATGTCAGCGGTAAAAGTTGCAACAGGACAATCATATTTTAATTGAAGCCATTTTAGAATCACACTTGTATCTAAACCTCCTGAATAAGCTAAAACAATTTTTTTTGTCATTTAACAATCTTCAGATAGTTTTTTAAATGCTGCTGTAAACCCTTCTAAGGTATACGTATCATTTGTAACTGTTCCTCGGCTTGATTCTCCAATTACTACTAACTTTAATCCTTTCTTCATTGCAAATATAACTTTAGGATCGTCATCTGTCCAAGCAGAGTTTGATACATCTTCAGTTGTGTAGAATTTATATTTTGCATTATCAATCTTAACTTCAATAAATTTATTCAATTTATAGTTGTAACCTGCTTCAATTTGGATAATAGAATCTTTGTTACCAAGCATTCTATAAACCAATATGTAAGTATCTCCTCTCTTCTTTCCTTCTGGAAGATCTGTTGTAGCTGGTAAACTTCCAATGTAACAATAATCATTTTCTTTTACAAAACTCCATTTTCCTTTTTCAAGTGCCTGTATTGTATTTGAAAATACAATCAAAACAAAACTAAACAAAATGAGATATTTTTTCATGAATAGGCTTTTTTTACTATTTAATATATCATTCTATAGTTTTAGTCTAAGACATTTATAAAATGTCCAAAATTATTACTTATGTTAATAGAGGAAAGCATCTTGAAAGTCATCATGAGGCAAAATGTTTAATCAAGAATTTACAAAAAAAAATTATTTTTTCAACTAACAATGATAACGATCTGATATTCCCTAGATCTGCAATAAAAATTTTTCAAGCAATACCTTTTGCTACATCTGGGGCTATTAACAAATTCCAATTAAATTCAAAACAAGTAGCACTCGCTTGTTCATCTCATTCTGGAGAAATTAATCATATTAAAGAATTAAATAAATGGGTTAATAAATTAGGTATATCTATTAATAAAATACAATGTGGAATTCATAATCCATTAGATTTAAATTCTTCAAATAAATTGTTGTTATCTGGCACAAAACCCAACCAGTTATATAATAATTGTTCTGGAAAACATCTTGGGATGCTATCTGGCAGTATTGCTAATAATTTTAACACTACAAATTACTTACACTTCTACCATCCTTATCAATTAAAAATACGCAAAACATTTGAATTATATTGTCAAAATAAAATATACAAAAAAAATTTTGCAATTGATGGTTGTAGTGCACCACAATATTCATTTAGTTTGAACAATTTATCAGAAGCACTAATAAATTTATTGAAAAGCTATAGATCAATCTTTGATAATTCATTTGCGGTGAGGCTGCTTGTTAAAAGTATCTTTGATAATCCAAATTTTATTGGTGGAAGTTTAAAATTTGATAGTCATTTAATTAAAATATTTAAAAACAAATTATTTTGTAAATACGGAGCGGAGGGGGTTTTCCTATTTGCACACCTTACTAAAAATATTGTAGGTGTCATAAAAATTAAAGATGGTAATGAAAGGGCATTGCCGTCTGTAGTATGTACATTGTTGAAAAAATTAAAAATTTCATCTTCTGAGGAGAATAAAAAGTTACTTTTTTGGTTTAAAACACCGATAAAAAATCATGCAAAAAAAACAGTTGGTAAAATATTTACTGAAATCAAATAACTAATACATATAACTTTAAAACAAATTTGAATGTACATTTATGGGATAGGAGTTATATTCAAGATATTGAAAATCTTTTAAAAAAAATAATTATATAATTATGTGCGGAATATCAGGAATAATTTTTAAAAAAAACAAAGTAGATACCAACAAAATAATTGGTATGAATGAGATGCTAAGTCATAGAGGCCCAGATTGCTCGGGTTATTTACAACACAATAACCTTCTACTGGGTCACACAAGATTATCTATTATTGATCTTTCATCAAAGGGTGCACAACCAATGTCTAATGATGGTAGGTTTTGGATAATATATAATGGTGAAATTTATAACTATCTTGATCTTAAAGATGAATTAATTCAAAAAAATTATAAATTTTATTCAGACACTGACACTGAAGTTGTTTTAAACGCTTATGCAGAATGGAAAGAAAAATGTTTTGAAAAATTTAATGGTGAATGGGCTCTATCTATACTTGATAAAAAAGATAATACCCTAATCATTTGTAGGGATGGAATTGGTTATAAGCCATGTTATATTTATGAAGATGAAATTTATTATTCATTCAGTTCAGAGCTTAAAGCTTTTTATTGCCTTCACTCATCTTTAGATTTCAATTTATCAAATATAGGAATTTTACCAGAAACATTATCCTATAGCTCAAAAACAGTTTTTGAAAATATATCACAGCTTACTCAGGGCAGAATGATAAAAATTAATTTAAATAATAATGAAAAAAAGATTGTTAGGTGGGATTATCCCTTACATAAAATGCCCAAAACTCATTCGGGTTATAAAGAAAATACAAAAATCTATTTTGATCTTCTTTATACTTCAACAAAATTACGTTTAAATAGTGACGTTAAGATAGGAACCTCACTAAGTGGTGGTCTGGATTCATCAGCTATATTTACATTGCTAAACTTACTAGACTCAAATGATGAAACAAATAGAGCTAAGTTAGATCTTAATCCAATAGTTATGAACTATGCTGATATGAAATCTAAAAAAGAAGCTTTGGAATTAAGTAATATGTATAAAAGAAATTGTAAAGTCATAGAAAATTATGATGAAGATATTGATCAAACAAAAAAAATTATTTCAAACTTAGAAACCATTGAGGAATACTTTATGCAATATAACCTATATAAAAATCAAAGTGAGAGGGGTATAAAAGTAAGTATTGATGGTCATGGCTCAGATGAATTTTTAGGTTATCCAAATTTTTATCCAGAGTTATCAGTAGATATATTTAACAATCTCATGAATATCTATAAAACTATAATGAAATTTGCTGGAAACAATACTCAAATAAAATTTAAAAAAATTTTTGGAATAAATAATAACCCTACTAATGAAATATTGTTTAAAACAAACCCTGATATAAAAAATTATTTGTCAGACTATATTAATATAAAAAATTATGATCCTTCTTACCAAATTATTAATGAAGATCTTGAGGATTTAAAAAACTTTTCATACTCACTGAGATTTACGTACTTGATATCTTATTGCGGTTGGTTCCAGTTTTTTTTAAATAAATGGGATAGGGCTTCTATGTCTAATTCTATAGAAGTTAGGATGCCTTTTCTTGATCCTAATGTAAGGTTGTTTTCATTAGCCCTAAGTACTGATAATAAAACAAAAGATGGAATGACTAAATCTATATTGAGAGATGCATTTAAAGATTATTTTCCTCAATCAATTTTAAATCAAACTTTTAAACAGGGGCTTTCACAACATAAATTTGATTTTGCTAACCAAAAATACAATAAATATATCAAAGAGATATTAATGGAAAAAAACTTTAAAGAAATGGGTTTATGGGACATAAAGAAAATAAATAATGACTATGATAATCATAAAAATATTAATAAAATATGGATTCTATGCAAATACTTCTTGATGATTAAAGGATTTGAAGAAAAATATAAATCTATAGAAAAAAATAAAAATATTCCTGAAAAATTTAATAATCTATCTGAAGTAATTTAGCTTTTTATCAAACACACGGATTAGGATCTTTTAAATGTATGTTTTCAATTTCGTCTAACATTTCTTTAGCTAAGGCTAGATCAATACTATCTATATCTTCTTTAAGTTGGTTCATGTTTGTTGCTCCAATAATATTGCTTGTCACAAAAGCTCTGTCATTTACAAATGCATTTGCAAATGTAGCGGGTTTAATATTGTATTTCATGGCTAAATTTACGTATTTTTCTATAGCAATCTCTCCACGTTCTGTATTGTGTCTTGAAAAACGACGAGGCCATAGAGTATACCTGGCATTAACAGGTTTTTTATTATTAATATACTTTCCGCTCAATCGTCCACCTGCAAGAGGTGAGTAAGCTAGTAAACCACATTTTTCACGAATTGAAACTTCAGAATTAGCAACATCAAAAACTCTATTAACCAAACTATATACATTCTGAATAGACATCATACGAGGTAAATTTTTTTCTCTTGCAGTTTGAAGAAATTTCATAACACCCCAAGGTGTTTCATTAGATAGTCCAACATATCTTATTTTCCCTTCTTTTACGAGAGTATTTAAGTTTTCCAAAACTTCTTCAATTAGCGTCCATTGATTATCATAAGAATCGTATTCGAAGTCAAGTTGTCCAAATTTAGGCACTTTGCGTTCAGGCCAATGCAATTGGTACAAATCAATATAGTCTGTTTGTAATCTTCTAAGACTGGCATCAATTGCAGAATTCATATTTTTTTTATTAAAACCTAAACTCTTTGATCCTTCTCTAATCCATTGTAAATCGTCTTCAGCCTTGGAGGCAATTTTAGAAGCTAGAATAATTTTATCTCTGTTTTTTTTTTCCTGAAACCAATTACCTATGATTGCTTCTGTCTTTCCGTAAGTTTCTTTTCTAGGCATAATGGGGTATATTTCAGCAGTATCAAAAAAATTTATTCCTCTTTCTAATGCATAATCCATTT
>CAZYIL010000065.1:0-8880 GCA_964646945.1 uncultured Marinoscillum sp.
TTTTATAATCAACAAAAATTTTAGCATTTGAAAATGCATAATGATTTTCTCTATTATCTTCAACTCCATTTATAGGAAAATTTTCTTGTGCAAAAATAAAATTTGATAAAAAAAAATTAGAAATAGCCGATAGTAATACTACAAGAAAAAAATTCTTCATGGATTAAAATTGTACTGGAAAGTAATAATAAAATTAGAAAAAAACTAGTAAAATAAAATTTACTATTTATTAACTTTTCCTTTTATATAAATGTATGTACTATTACTAATCTTCTCTGAATTAGTTTCGGAATTTGAAATGACAGCCAATGATTTCCTAAAAACACCAGGACGACCCCTAGGGTCATATTGAGCAACAATAAAACCTTTGTTACCAGGACCGATAGGATCTTTAGACCAATTTGGTGTAGTACAGCCACATGAAGGTTTTACTGATAAAATAACCAAAGGAGAATTTCCTTCATTTAAAAATTCAAAAGTATAAGAAACAGATCCTCCATTTTCATCAATTTCTCCAAAGTCATGTTCTGATTCAATAAAACTAATTTTTTGAGATTTAACATCTAAAAAATTAAACAAAAAGATTATAATAGTAAGTAAAAATTTAATCTTCATAAATTACAATTTTGTCAAAAATATATAAAATTTTGATTCAATATATTAAATTGATTTAATTTTGTAGAAAATGTTATGGCTAGAATATTAACTGGAATTCAAAGTTCAGGAAAACCTCACTTAGGAAATGTATTAGGAGCAATTGAACCTGCCATAAAATTATCTAATGAAAAGAAAAATGAATCATTCTTTTTTATCGCAGACCTTCATGCTCTGATTAACATTAAAGACTCACAAATCAGAAATAATAATACACTCTCTATTGCGGCATCATGGATTGCTATGGGCTTTGATTTCGAAAAAAATTATTTTTATAGACAATCTAAAATAAGTGAAGTTTCCGAATTAACATGGTATCTTAATTGTTTCACTCCATATCCAATGCTACTAAACTCACATTCATTTAAAGATAAAGCAAATAATCTATCCAATATTAATAGTGGTCTTTTTACCTACCCTATTCTAATGGCATCAGACATTCTATTGTATGATGCTGATATTGTTCCTGTTGGCAAAGATCAAAAACAACACCTAGAAATGACGAGAGATATTGCAAAATCATTTAATCATAAGTTTGGAGACACTTTTATTATTCCAGAATGTAAGATAGACAATGAAGTAATGACTATACCCGGAATAGATGGAAAAAAAATGAGTAAAACTTATGATAATACTATTGACATTTTTGCTGAAGAAAACAAACTTAAAAAACAAATAATGTCAATAATTACGGATAGTAAAGGGCTTGGAGATAAAAAAAATCCAGAAAGATGTAATGTTTTTGGAATTTATAGTCTATTAGCAAACAATAGTCAGATTAACGATATGAAATCTAAATATCAATCAGGAGGATATGGTTATGGACATGCAAAAAAAGAATTATTTGAATTAATCTTAGAAAAATTTGAAAATCAAAGAGAAAAATATTTTGACTTAATCAAAAATTATGACCATTTAAATGATGTTTTGAAAATTGGAGAAAAAAAAGCAAAGATCATTGCTGGTAATGTCTTAGCAAGAGTTAGAAAAAAACTTGGTTATTAATAATGAAAGATGATATTGATAAGCTTCTAGAGTACAGTAAAAAAGAAGCTCTTAAATGGTTAGAATACCCAATAGAATCAGGTTTAAGGAGTGAAATAAATTTTCTTCTTGAAAAAGGTAATGAAGAAGATCTTATTGAAAGTTTCCATAAAAAATTAGAATTTGGAACTGGTGGTATGAGAGGTATAATCGGTGTAGGTTTAAATAAGATAAATAAATATACGGTAGGATTTTCCACTCAAGGACTTTCAAATTATTTAATAAATAAATATGATTCAAATATAAGTGTTGTAATTGCTTACGATAATAGAAAATTCAGTAGAGATTTTGCAATGTTTTCAGCAAAAATTTTTTCGGCTAATAAAATTAAAACATTTGTGTTTAAAGACTTAAGACCAACTCCCGAATTATCTTATGCAGTAAGAGAATTGAAATGTAACTGCGGTATAGTGATTACAGCTTCACATAATCCAAAAGAATACAATGGTTATAAAGTGTATTGGAGTGATGGAGGACAAATAGTTTCACCTCATGATAAATTAGTCCTTGAAGAAGTAAATAAATTGAAAGATATTAGCTCAATAAATGTAAAAGAAGATAATGATTTAATTACAATCATTAACAAAGAGATAGATGATAAGTATATAAAAAAGATCAGCAAACTTTCATTCTTTGATAATTCCAAATCAAAACTAAAGATAGTTTATACCCCTATTCATGGAACCGGAATAACACAAGTTCCAAATGCTCTAAAAGCTTTTGGTTTTAAAAATATTATAATAACAAAAAGTCAAGAGATGCCTGATCCAAATTTTATAACAGTAAAATCACCTAACCCTGAAGACCCAGATGCACTAAAAAATAGCATAGAAGATTTAAAGGAAAATGATGCAGACATATTATTAGCCACAGATCCAGATTCTGATAGAGTTGGTGTTGCAATAAAAAGAAAAAATGAAGTTATTTTAATAAACGGTAATCAATTAGGATCATTAATCATATACTTCACTTTGAAAATGCATAAAAAAAATAATACACTCCCATATAATTCATTTACTGCAAAAACCATTGTCACAACACCATTAATTGAAAAAATATCAAGAGATTTTGGTGTAAATTGTTATTCTACACTTACCGGTTTTAAATATATTGCAGAACTAATTGAGTCAAAAACTAGTGAAAAATTTATAGTAGGCGGAGAAGAAAGCTATGGTTATTTAATTGATGATTTTGTTAGAGACAAAGATGCAGTTATTTCTTCTGCAGTTATTTGTGAAATTGCTAGCTGGTGTAAAAATAACAATAGAGACTTAATCGATTTAATTAATGATCTCTACAACAAATATGGGTTTTTTGAAGAAAGATTATTTACAATAAAATTGAAAGGAATAAAAGGTCAAAAAAAGATTAATAATATTATGACTGAGTACAGAAATAATACACCAAAAAAAATTTTTCAAGATCAAGTGGTCAACGTAATTGATTATAATAAAACAACTAATAATTCAATAATAAAATCTAAATCGAATGTAATTCAAATATTCACAAAAAAGAATTTTATATTAACAATTAGACCATCTGGAACAGAACCGAAAATGAAATTTTATTTTAGTGTTACTGGAAAAAATGAAAGAAATAATATTAAGTTTTTGAAAAAATTAATAGATAACGAAATTGAAAAGATTAAAAAAAGATATGCATAATTTAAATAAATTAAAATCATGGAAAAATTTAATAAATCATTATGATGATATAAAAAAGATATCATTAAATAGGTTATTTAATAAAGATGATAGATTCAATAAATATTCAATAAATCTTAAAGATATGCTAGTTGATTATTCTAAAAATCATATAAACAGTAATACATTATCATTGTTTAAAAGTCTCTTAGAAGAAATCAATATTAAAGAAAAAATTGATGATTTTTTTAAAGGGAAGAATATTAATATAAGTGAAAATAAGGCTGTAATGCATTATTTACTAAGAGGTACATTTAAAAAAAGTAATGAAAAAATTTACAAAAATGATGTTGTAAAATTACATAATAAAATGAAAAACTTAAGTGATGAAATTAATTCAAAAAAATTATTAGGATTCACCGGAAAAAAAATAAAATATATTGTAAACATTGGTATTGGAGGATCTGATTTAGGTCCAAAAATGGCATGTCGAGCATTAAAATTTTATTCAAATAGAAAAATAAAATCATTTTTTATTTCAAACGTAGATCAAAGTAATTCATCTGAAGTTTTAAGAAAAATCAATCATGATGAATCTATTTTCATAATATCTTCAAAGTCATTCAAAACTATTGAAACAATAAAAAATGCATCAGTATTAAAACAATGGTTTTTAAAAAAATCTGATAATAAGAATGCTTTAAAAAAACATTTTTTTGCTGTTACTTCAAATATTGAAAAAGCAAAAAGTTTTGGGATAGAAGAAAAAAATATTTTTTCATTGTGGGATTGGGTTGGAGGAAGATATTCAATGTGGTCAGCTGTAGGTTTACCTATTTCAATTCAAATTGGATTTGAGAATTTTAAAAACATGCTCAAAGGCGCAAGAGATATTGATAATCACTTTTTATCTGAAGATTTTAATGATAATATACCAATGATTTTGGCATGCATAGGTGTTTGGTATAATAATTTTCATAAAAGTGAAACACATGCTATTTTCCCTTATAATGATTCTTTAAGCTTATTACCTAATTATTTGCAACAAGCTGATATGGAGAGCAATGGAAAATCCTCTACAATCAATAATAAAAAAATAAATTATCAAACTGGACCAATTATTTGGGGAGACAAAGGAACTAATGGACAGCATGCGTTTTTTCAATTGATTCATCAAGGAACAAAAAAAATTCCATGTGATTTTATTGGATTTGTTAATTCTTTAAATAATAAAAACAATACACAAGAAATATTATTATCAAACATTATTGGACAAACTAAAGCTTTAATGTCAGGAAAGAAAAATAATAAAATTGAAAACAATTTTCAATCAAAATCATTTGATGGAAATAAACCTTCAAATACAATATTATTTGATAAATTAACACCATACAATCTTGGAAGATTAATAGCTATATATGAACACAAAATATTTGTTCAAGGATGTATTTGGAATATTAATAGTTTTGATCAATGGGGAGTTGAATTAGGAAAAAATCTTTCAACTGAGGTTTATGATGAAATAAATAGTGATAAGATTAGTGAAAACATTGATAGTTCTACTAGAGGTTTAATTGAATACTGTAAAAAAACTAAGTCATAATGAGACCTGCAATATTTCCAGTTAACAAAGTAGCCATAGTAGCAGCAATTAATGCTCTAAAACCTAACAGCGATAAATCTTTTTGCTTATTTGGTGCCATTGAACCTATGCCTCCTATCTGAATTGCAATAGAACTAAAATTAGCAAAACCACATAAAGCATAAGTAGAAATAATTATAGATTTTTCAGATAAAAGGCCAGAAGATTTCATCTCTGCTAAATTTATGTATGCAATAAACTCATTTAAAACAAACTTCTGTCCTAAAAGACTTCCAACTAATGCTGATTCATTCCAATTTATTCCAATCATAAATGCAAAAATCCTAAAAATTTGTCCTAAGACATATTCCATTGATAACTTATCAAATTGACCATTAGACGTTGATTGAATTATATGATTTAAATTTGTTATATCACCTACAAAAAATAATAAATGATTAATCATAGCTACAAATGCTATAAAAACCAACAACATAGCAGCTATGTTAAAAGCAAGCTTTAATCCATCAGATGCTCCTCTAGATAAAGCATCAATGGCATTTGAACCAAACTCTTTATTATTTAAACTTAAATTTTGATTAATTATATTTTTTGAATTTTCTGGATAAAACATTTTGGCCATTACAATACCAGCAGGAGCATTCATTATAGAGGCTGTTAGGAGAATTGTTGCGAATTTTATACTTTCTTGAGAATTTTCTCCACCTAAAAGAGCAACATAAGCTGCAAAAACTCCTCCTGCAATTGTTGCCATTCCACCAGTCATTAGGCACATTAGTTCTGATTTAGTCATATTTTTAATATAAGGTTTTACCAAGAGTGGGGCTTCAGTTTGACCCATAAAAATGTTACCAGCTGCTGACAATGATTCAGCACCAGATAATTTCATAGTTTTTGACATTACCCAAGCAATAGATTTTACAATATATTGTAACCAACCAAGGTAATAAAAAAGAGCACTTAAAGATGAAAATAAAATGACTACTGGCAAAGCATTAAATGCAAAACCAGCAAATTCTGCATTTGGAAAGAGAAACAAAGTGCCAACTTTTGCAAATCCAATCAATAAAACAAAAAATTCTCCAATAGATTTAAAGATAATCTCTACAAAATAAATTTTTGATATTAATAAAGCTATAATGATTTGCAGAAAGATTCCTGAAATAATTAATTTCCAATTAATATTTTTCCTGTTATTGGAAAAAAAATAAGCAAGAAAAATTATAAAAAATAAACCTAAAATAAATCTTAAAAAATCCATCAATTTCGATTATTAATTTCATCTCTTATTCTTGCAGCATCCTCATAATTTTCAGAGGAAATGACTTTTTCAAGTAACTTATTCAATTCTTTTATTGACATGTCTTTATAAGATATATTTTTTTTAGATGAAATAATTTCATCATGACCTAATTCATCCTCAGGAATAATTCCAGCTTCATCTAAAACTTTTTCAGAAACAAAAACATCAACTTTAAATCTTAATGCAATTGCTATTGCATCAGAAGGTCTAGAATCAATAACAATTTCTTTTTTTGAATTTAAACATACGATTTTGGAATAAAAAACACCTTCCTTAATATCAGAAATAAATATTTCTTTAACATTAAAACTAAATTTTGACAAAAAAGATTTAAATAAATCATGTGTCATAGGTCTACTAGGAACTACTTCTTCAATTTCCATAGCTATAGCTTGAGCTTCAAAAATGCCAATTATAATGGGTAATCTTCTTTTCCCATTAGTCTCACCAAGCACTAGAGCAAAAGATCCAGAATCTGACTTTCCAGATGACAATCCAAGTATTTCTAACTTGATCTTATTTTTATTATCCATTTTTTTTTTCTAATAATTTTATAAGATTAGGAACTACTTCAAATGCATCTCCAATAATACCATAATCAGCGGAATTAAAAAAGGGAGCCTCAGGATCATTATTTATAACAACAATAACTTTTGAATTACCAACTCCAGCTAAATGTTGAATTGCTCCAGATATCCCAATAGCAATGTAAAGAGAAGGTGAAATTTTTATACCAGTTTGACCAACTTGTTCATGATGGTGTCTCCATCCCTTATCAGAAACTGGTTTACTACATGCAGTAGCTGCATCCAATAATGAAGCTAAATCCTCAATAATCTTCCAATTTCCAGGATCTTTCATTCCTCTTCCAGCTGAAACAACAATTTCAGCCTCAGTTAGAGGAATTGTTCCTTTTATACTTTTTTGATTTAATATTTTAAGAGAATTTCTGTAAGAATCATTCTTATTTGATTCAATTTTATCAAGAATTTTAATAGACTCATTATATTTAAATAATTTTACAGAACTTTTGTTTATTATAAATATAGCATTATCATCATTTAATATGACATGGGAAAAAGCTTTGCCACTAAAAATTGATGTTTTAATTTTTAAATTATTTTTTTCTTTAAATGGAAGAGAAACTACATTATTAATTAGAGAAAACTTGATTTTAACTGAAAGACTCGCTGCATATTGATAAGATGTGTTTGACTTTGGAAAAACAAAATAATTGATATTATAATTTTGAACTATTTTTTCAATTTGAATCACATTATCAAGATTTTCATTTAATCTTATAAAGTAATTACAACCATAAATTGCGATTTGTTTTATATTATTTTCATCTAAAACATTTGAAGAAAAACAATAAACCTTCTTATTAATTTTTTTTGCAAAACAAATTGATTCTAGCGAAGATTTCTTCAATCCTCCATTATTTGATAATTCTATAAAAGATAAAACAGCCATAAAATATAAATCTATATAACTTTTGCGTCATTTTTTAAATGATCAATCAATTCTTCTAAATTTTCAGAATCTATAAATTTGACAGATTCTTTTTTAAGAGGTAAATCAAAACTTGAGTAAAAAAATTTTGAGACATAATCAAAAGGTTGAATGATATTAAGAGGTTTTGACCTTGCAGACATTATACCTCTCATATTTGGAATTTTCCACTCTGCAATTGGCTCCTGACATCCTATGACCAATGGAAGATGAGCTTCTAATTCCTCAATTCCAGTGTCAACTTCTCTTTTTATATTAACAATATTCTTATTTATTTCTAGATTCATTACAGGATTAACACATGAGATTCTTAATAACTCCCCTACCATATAATGAACAACGCCACCATTGAAATCTATTGACTCTTTTCCCATCATAATTAAATCATAAGAATTTGATTTAATAAAACTAGATATTTGGAAAGCAACATAACTTGAATCTAAAGGATCTGCGTCAATTCTAAAAGCATCATCTGCTCCTATAGCTAGAGCTTTTCTTAGAATAACATCAGATTCATTCAACCCAACATTTAAAACTGAAACATAGGCACTACTTATTGATTCTTTTATTTCAACAGCTCTAGCAAGAGCATAATCATCATATGGTCCAATTATATATTGAACACCATCGGAATCAAATTCCATATTTTTATTTTTGAATGAAATTTTTGAGGTCGTATCAGGAACACGTGTAACACATACAAGTATTTTCATATTAAAAAATATATATTAAAAAGGATCCGAATTACTTTTATTCGCTTTGCTTTTAAATGTTACTGAATCACTTGAATCAAGGTAATTTCTATCAACAAATTTTGCAAAACGTTCAATAAACTTTAATTTAATTTTCCCAGTAGGACCATTACGATTTTTTCTAAGCAAAAGTTCTGCAATACCAATAGTAGACTCTCCATCTTCATCTTCTGATATATCATACCTTTCAGCCCTATAGATAAACATTACCATATCAGCATCTTGCTCTATTGCTCCAGATTCTCTTAGATCAGACAAAACTGGTCTTTTGTCTCCTCCTCTTGTTTCAACAGCTCGACTCAATTGAGATAAAGCAATTACTGGTATATTTAATTCTTTAGCTATTGCTTTTAAAGATCTGGAAATAGA
>CAZYIL010000066.1:0-8509 GCA_964646945.1 uncultured Marinoscillum sp.
TTAAAATAATCTCAAAAATATATACTTATTGAGTTAAAACTATTAATTTTAGAAATAAACATTACCTAAAAGATAGAATGAGGCATCAACCAATAAATAGTTCATTGTTCATAAAAAATAGAAAGAGTTTTGTTAATAAAATGAAACCAAATTCAGTAGCAATTTTTTTATCAAATGATATTATGCCAACAAATGCTGATGGGACAATGCCTTTTGTCCAAAACACAAATCTTTTATATTTATCAGGAATTAATCAAGAAGATTCTACTCTAATTCTCGCGCCAGACTTTCCTGACAAAAAATACAAAGAAATATTGTTTGTAAGAGAAACAAATGAAATAATATCTATATGGGAAGGAAACAAACTAACTAAAAAAGAATGTACTAATCTTTCAGGAATACAAACTGTTTTTTGGAAAAATAAATTTGAAAATATTTTAGAAAACATACTTTCTAAATCAGAAAATATTTATCTAGAAAAAAATGAGCATCCTAGATCTATTAATAAAGTAGAAACTAATCAAGATAAATTTTTTAATTATTTTACAAAAAAATATTCAGAACATAAATATTTAAAATCCTATCCATTACTAAGTGATCTTAGAATGATAAAAGAAAAACTAGAAATTGATTTAATAAGCAAAGCATGTAAAATTACAGAAAATGGTTTTCGGAAAGTTTTAGCATTTATAAAACCTCAAATATGGGAATATCAGATTGAGGCTGAATACATTCATGAATTCATAAAAAATAAATCTATGGGATTTGCATATGAACCAATTATTGCTTCTGGAATAAATGCTTGCTGTCTTCATTATAATAAAAATAATTCCATTTGTCAAAATGGTGATTTAATACTAATGGATGTTGCTGCAGAATACGCAAATTATAAATCTGATATGACAAGAACTGTCCCGATAAATGGAAAGTTTACTCAAAGACAATTAACCATCTATAATGCTGTTTTAAATGTTAAAAATGAAGCTACAAAAATTCTAAGACCGGGAACAACTATTAATCAATATCACAAAGAAGTTCAAAAAATTATGGAAAGTGAACTTATAAGTATTGGTCTATTAGATAAAAATGATGTAAAAAAACAAGATAAAAACAATCCTCTTTCTTTGAAATATTTTATGCATGGAACTTCTCATCACCTGGGTCTTGATGTGCATGATGTAGGCAACTTCGATTGTAATATTAATATTGGTAATGTATTTACTGTTGAACCTGGAATTTATATAAAGGAAGAAAACATTGGAGTAAGACTGGAAGATAACATTCTTATTGGTGAAACTAAAAACCTAAACCTTATGAAAAATATACCTATACTACCTGAAGAAATAGAGGATTTAATGAATCAATAAAATTTGATTATTAGAATTATAAGTTATCTTATAGAAACTCTCAAAAAACTGTCAACAGTTAAATCAGATGAATAAGTTGCTAAATAGGTCTTAACAGTTAGAGAATTATCTTTGACAAAATTCTGACTTAATAATGTATTTTCTTTGAAAAACTTTTTTAGTTTTCCTTCAGCAATTTTCTCTACTATATTTTCAGGTTTACCTTCTTTCAAAGCTTGTTCTCTTCCTATTTCAATTTCCTTATCAATAACTGACTGATCAACTTGGTCCTTATTTAAAGCGATAGGATTCATAGCTGCAATTTGCATTGCCACATCCTTACCTGCACTAACATAATCAACAGATGATGTGTTTGAAAGAGAGACAAGAACTCCAAGTTTATTTCCAGCATGGATATAAGGAACAATTTTTTCACCTAAAAGGACTTTATAATCTGATATTTCAATTTTTTCTCCAATTTTACCAACTAATTCCAAGATGTTTTCTTTTACAGTTAATGAGTTTAATTTTAAATCTAAAATATCCTGAATAGTTAATGCTTGATTTGAACTTGCTATATTAATTATATTAATAGCTAAATCTATAAATTCTTGATTTTTTGCGACAAAATCAGTTTCACAGGTAAATGAAAGAATCATCCCTTTTGAATCATTTTCATTTAATTTATAGATAACTATTCCCTCTGATGTCTTTCTATCAGATCTAGAAGCTGATACCTTTTGTCCTTTTTTCCTTAGAATATCAATCGCCTTTTCAAAATCACCATTTGACTCAATAAGTGCTTTCTTACAATCCATCATTCCTGAACTTGTTTTTTTCCTTAATTCGTTTACTTGTTTAGCTGAAATATTAACCGACATATTTAAATAAATTAAAGTTTAAATCACTTAGAGCTTTTTGATTTAATATATTCTTTTTTTTCTTTCATTGCTTTTTCTGTTGCTTTCTTTTCTTTTAAAGCAGCTTCCTTTTCATCTTTTATCCTCATCTCTTCTTTTAATTTTTCTCTTTCATCTATACCTTTCTGAATTCCATTAGCAATGTAATCCATTAGAAATGAGATTGAATTAAAAGAATCATCATTAGCTGGAATGGGAAAGTCTACAAGATTTGGATCTGAATTAGTATCAACTAATGCGTAAATTGGCAAATTTAGTTTACGAGCTTCCTTTAATGCTATCTCTTCAAACTTAATATCAACAATAAATAGAGCTGCAGGAATTCTACTTAATGAAGATATACCTCCTAAAACTTTCTCTAATTTGTCTCTATCCCTAGAAATCATTAATTTTTCTTTTTTTGCAAAATCATCCTCAAAAGAATCATTGCTCATTTGAGTTTGAATTGAAGACAATTTTTTTAATGATTTTCTAATAGTAGAAAAATTAGTTAACATACCCCCTAGCCATCTTTCAGTAACATAAGGCATATTTAGTTTTTTAGCTATTTTAGCAACATAATCTTTAGCTTGTTTTTTGGTTGCAACAAACATCACCTTTCTCCCTGATTTCACAATGTTTTTTAAGGATGAAACTGCGGTAAAAGCACAATCTATAGTCCTATTTAAATCGATCAGATGAATGCCGTTTTGTTCCATAAAAACATACTCTGACATTTTAGGGTTCCATTTTCGAGTTAGATGCCCAAAATGAACACCTGCCTTTAAAAGATCTTTATGATTTAATTTTTCCATGTATAAAAATTATCTTTTAACCCATTGAAATGCTCTTCTAGCTTTCCTTCTACCATATTTTTTTCTTTCTACCATTCTTGGATCTCTTGTTAACAATCCCTGCTTTTTCAATGATATTCTACAGTCTGGATCATTTTTTACAAAAGCTCTAGCAATTGCTAATCTAATAGCTTCAGCTTGACCCTTTAAACCACCCCCATGAACATTTATTTTAATATCAAAATCATTAGAAATATTTAATATATCATGAGGCTGCTTAACAATCAACTGTAAAAGTTTAGAAACAAAATATTTTTCAAAATCCCTATTGTTTATTTTTATTTCTCCTTTTCCACTTTTCATATATACACGAGCAACCGATGTTTTTCTCCTACCTATTGTACTTATATAATCTACCATATTATACTTCTATTTCTTTAGGATTTTGACCTTCATGTGGATGACTGCCACCTTCATAAACAAAAAGATTATTAAATAATTTTCTTCCTAATCTATTTTTAGGCAACATCCCTTTAACAGCGTTCTCTATAATAAATTTTGAAGATTTATCTTCTTTTAACTTCAATGGAGTAGTTTCTCTTTGACCACCCGGATATCCAGTATGTCTAATATATTTCTTTTCTCTCCATTTTTTACCAGTTAATTTTACCTTATCTGAGTTTATGACAATAACATAATCACCACAATCAAAATTTGGCGTAAAAAAAGACCGATTTTTTCCCCTCAAGATTTTTACAATCTCAGAGGAAATTCGACCTAAAACTTTATTCTCAGCATTAACTACAAACCAAGACTTTTGTATTGTCTTTAAATTAACCGCTTTAGTTTTAAAACTATTTGAATCCAATTGTTTGTTTTTAAAATGTGAGCAAAAATAGATTTATTAATAATTAAAAACAACAGTATAAATAAAATATTATAAAACTATTTGTTAACAGATTTAAGAAGTTTTTCTTTCTTTTTTTTATCTTTTGGAAGTAATTTTAAATTGAAATAAAATATTGAACCAACATTTATTTTACTTTTCAACTTTATTTTTGTATTATGCCCCTCAATAATATGTTTGGCTATAGCCAAACCAAGTCCGGTTCCTCCTTTTTTCTTTGACCTACTTTTATCAATCCTATAAAATCTTTCGAAAATTCTTTTTCTGTAATTTTTAGGAATACCTTTTCCCTGATCTTTAACTAATATTGTAACTACTTTTTTTCTCTTTTTTGTAGACATTGTAATTGAAGTTCCATCATTTGAATATTTTATAGCATTAGATATTAAATTTTTTAAAACCTGATAAATTCTATAATAATCAGCAATAACCATCAATTTTTCAGATGGTTTAGCATCATTAAATGTTAATGAGATAGATTTTTTATTTGCTTGTGATTCAATTTGATCAAATGTTTCTTTTATTAGCTCTTTTACACAAAAAATTTCCTTTTTCATTTGTATTTGTCCTGTTTCCATTTGAGAAATTGTTAGAAGATCTCTAACCAGAAGATCTAAATAATCCAGACTTTTTGCTGCTTTTTTCAAAAATTTTGATCTTACATTTTCATCTTCTATAGCTCCATCAATAAGTGTATGCAAAAATCCTTGAGCAGCAAAAATAGGAGTTTTAAGTTCATGAGAAACATCTTGTAAAAAATCTCTTCTAAAAACCTCTAACTTTTTCAACTCATCAATTTCTAATTGTTTAATTTTAGCATATGAATAAATTTGATTATTTATTCCCTTTAAAGGATTAATGGAATTTAGAAGAGAATCATCGTAATCTAATGCATCAAATTCCTTTTGTTTAATCTTCTCAAAAGACTTATAAATCAATGCAATTTTTCTATCAAATAAATATTCTGTAATAACAGCAAATAATAATGTAGAAGAAGCAAATGAAATTATAGCAATTGAAATAAGTTTAGTAGGATCCATTTCTGAAAGAAAATAAGCTGATAGAGTTGATATAACCCCTACAATCAATCCGAAAATTAATGATATAGCTTTTGAATTCCCCATACAATATAATTCTTAACTACAATTTACAAATTATATAAGTAATGTTTTTTATAAGTAACATGAATATAACATTAAGCCATTATTTAATTATTCCTTAAAATGAAAATTAAAAAAAGAGAATAATCCATTAACAATGGATAAAAAATCTCCTGAAACTTCAATAAAATTAAGTTTTGAATTAAATTCTAATTATTAATCAACTTCCTCAAATTTATATCCAACTCCTTTTATTGTTTTAATATATTTTTCTCCTATTTTTTCTCTAAGTTTTCGAATATGTACATCTACAGTTCTAGCAACGACATGAACACCTGATCCCCACACATTTCTAAGTAAAGCTTCTCTAGAATAAACTTTAGTAGAATTTGTGATAAGAAAATATAAAAGTTGAAATTCCTTTTTAGGTAGATAGATTTTCTTGCCTTTTAAATATGTAGAATAACTATTTTTATCTATCCTCAAATCACCAACTTCTTTGACCATACTAGAATCAGATTTAGAAAACCTTCTTTTAAAAAAAGAGTTTATCCTACTAATTAGTGCTCGAGGTTTTATAGGCTTGGTAATATAATCATCAGCACCAGCATCAAATGCTGCTACCTCTGAATATTCTTCAACCCTTGCAGTCAAAAAAATTATATAAGAAGAATGCAAGGTTTCAATTGAACGTAATTTTATACAGGTTTCAATACCATCAAGTTTAGGCATCATAATATCTAAAAGAATTAAATTTGGAACAAATTTTTTAGCAATTTCAATACCTTCTTTTCCAGACTTAGCAGTTTCAACAAAATAGCCTTCTTTTTCTAGATTATATTTTAAAAGAAGAAGTATATCCTTTTCATCATCAATCGCTAAAATTTTAAAATCAGATTTAATAGACATTTATACAGAATAAGAATTTTTAATTTAATTAATTTAATTATTAATATTATAAATCATGAGTTAAATAGATATTAATTTATTTAAAAAATAAGTAATCAAAATCACCTATATTTATTATAAATATTTTCTTTTGAGCTATCACTAATTATTGAGTCAAAATTTATGGTTTCAATATCAAAACTTCCAAAATACATAGATGCTCTAAGTCTTAACGGTATTTTTTTATCATCATCTGATAGCCAGAAAGTAACTGGATTATCACCAGAAAATAATTTATTTTTTGGAATTTCAGGAGAGAATGCTAAAGCATTAACCTTATCTTTATTGTTAGAATTTATTTTTATTTTACCCAAAAATTTCATTTTATAGTTATACTTTCCCTTATCCTTTAAAGAAGGAATCTCAATTAAAGTGTCAATTGGAATATTGGAATAATCTAAATTTCTCAAATAAAAAACACTTGAAATCCAATAGTTCATAAAATATCCTCTCATAATATCCTTAAAATCATTTTCTAAATGCAAATATTTTATTTCTGAAGGTTGTTTTGTTACTTTATCAAGTACAATTACTTCAACAGAATCTACTAATGTGTCATCAAATCGAAGTATTTCATTTTTACGATATTTTCCTTCCTGTAAATATTTATAAAATTTCTGAGGATTATAATCAACAGTATCGATATAAACACCCCAATTGTCTCTAACCCGAGCAAAAAAATCAAAAATACCAGTAGTTCTTCCAAACACATCCACTTTATAACAAGCGCGATTATTGATATTATAAATTTTATTATCGACAATCATAGATGCTTTTCCTGCATTAAAAAGAGAAAAAGTTACTTTAGTTTCTATAACTTCTCCTTTCCTAAGGTTCAAAGAAGACTTAAATAAGAAGAAACTTAAAAATATAACTGTGCTATTGATAAAAATATTCAAAATTAGTATTCCATTAGAGTTAAAATTCTGACAAAATTATTAAATTCAAACTAGTGATCTATACGATTTATAACTTCTTTAGTTTAAAAATTATATTTTACTAAATTTATTAGTATAATTAACAATTACTATTTATTTTAGCAAAAAATAAATCGACAAATAATGAAAGACAATAAAGAGAAAACAAAGGCCTTAAATTTAACAATAGAAAAACTAGAAAAAACCTACGGACAAGGAACAGTTATGAAACTGAGCGATGAGAGTATAATTGATGTTCCTAGTATCTCCACTGGATCAATAGGTTTAGATATTGCTTTAGGAATAGGCGGTATACCAAAGGGAAGGGTAATAGAAATATACGGACCAGAGTCATCAGGAAAAACTACGTTATCAATGCATTGTATAGCTGAAGCTCAAAAAAAAGGAGGTATAGCAGCATTTATTGATGCAGAACATGCCTTTGATAAATCCTATGCTGAAAAGTTAGGTATCGATACAGAAAATCTTCTTATTTCACAACCTGATAATGGAGAACAAGCTTTAGAAATCACTGAGCATTTAATTCGATCAGGAGCTATTGATATTATAGTTATAGACTCTGTTGCAGCTCTAGTGCCAAAAGGAGAACTGGAAGGAGAAATGGGTGATAGTAAAATGGGACTTCAAGCTAGATTAATGTCTCAAGCAATGAGAAAATTAACAGGAGCCATTCACAAATCGGGCTGCGCATGTGTTTTCATTAATCAACTAAGGCAAAAAATAGGTATAATGTTTGGAAACCCTGAAACTACAACAGGAGGTAACGCATTAAAGTTTTATTCATCTGTAAGAATAGATATCAGAAGAATAGGACAAATAAAAGATAGCCCTGACAACGTAATGGGTAATAGAACAAAAGTTAAAGTAGTTAAAAACAAGGTTGCTCCACCTTTTAAAGTAGTAGAATTTGATATCATGTATGGAAAAGGCATATCAAAATCAGGTGAAATTATCGATTTAGGTGTTGAAATGAATATTATTCAAAAAGCAGGATCATGGTTTTCTTATAAGGAAAATAAACTAGCACAAGGAAGAGATTCGGTAAAACAAATTATTGAAGATAACCCGGAATTAATGAAAGAATTAGAAAATCAAATAAAAGAAAAAATTAAATAATTCACTAATTAGATCTCAAAGCTTCAACTGGATCAAGACGAGATGCAAAAATTGCAGGGAGCATACCAGCCAATAAACCTATAATGCTAGATATAGAAATACCTAAGATAATATTGGTGAATGAAATATTTAATTCAAAAGAACCCAAATCAAGTAGTGTAATTAGAAATACAAAAAACAAGCCTATCATTCCCCCTAAGAGACTTAATATAGAAGATTCAAATAGAAATTGAAGTAAAATAAAGTAATTTTTAGCACCTAAAGATTTTTGCAGCCCAATTATTGGTACTCTTTCTTTTACAGAAACAAACATAATATTAGCAATCCCAAAACCTCCAACAAAAATCGAAAAACTTCCAATAATCCAACCCGCAAGTGTTAAGACATCAAAAACTCCAAGTCTAACATTAGATAAATACTCAGGACTATTAATAGCAAAAGTTTCTAATTAAATGGGTTTA
>CAZYIL010000067.1:0-8502 GCA_964646945.1 uncultured Marinoscillum sp.
AGCTTTTAACTAAAATCATTGATTTTATTCCTTTATTAGGAACAAAAGAAAAATCAAATGTTAATTTGAATGCTGAATTTGCTCAACTAATTCCAGGAACCTCAAATAAAGTTAATGGTGAAGGGACTACTTATATAGATGATTTTGAAAATGCAATTACTCCTCTCAGTTTAGGGAGTTCATCTCAATCGTGGAAGCTGGGATCTACACCCATCTTAGAAGATAATAGGTTTGATTTAAGCAATCTAACTATAGATAACTTAGGTTTTTCCTATAAAAGGGCTAAAATCGCGTGGTACATTATTGATAATGTTTTTTATATTAAGGGAGGATTTTCTTCGTCTGTTCCAACTAATTTGACAAAAGAAGATTTAGAAAATAATTATGTAAAAGCAATTTCACCACAGGATATTTTTAGACAACAGGATAAAAAATTAATTAACACCAATCTTTCTACTTTTGATGTGGCATATTTTCCTTCAGAGAGAGGACAGTATAACTATAATCCAGATTTATATTCATCTGGATTATTAAAGGATCCGAAGTCAAATTATGGTGCTATTACTAGAAATATTTCTAATGATGTTGATTTTGATAAAACTAATATCCAATATTTGGAATTTTGGATGATGGATCCTTTCATTCAAAGTAAAAATGGAAAAGTACTAGATGGTTATTTCAATAAAAATAATGAAACTGGTGGTGATTTATTTTTTAATCTTGGTAATATTTCAGAGGACATAATGAAAGATGACATTCATGCGTTTGAAAATGGTCTTTCAAAGATTATTGATTCAAATAATTCAATTCAGAATGAATGGGGAAGAGTTACCACTAAGCAGTATTTAACTAAATATTTTGAAAACGATAGCGAATTAAGAGAAGTACAAGATGTGGGTTTAGATGGTTTGAATGATAATGATGAATTAGATCATTTTAAAGAATCATTTATAGATAAGTTATCATTATCTTCTCAAGCAACTAGTCAAATAGAAATAGATGCGTCGGCCGATAATTTTTCTTATTATTTAGGAGAAAACTTTGATTCAGAGGATAAAAAAATACTTGAGAGATACAAAAATTATAATGGAATGGATGGTAATACCCCTCTTGCATTTACAAGTAATTATGCTGCACAAGGTTCGCCTTTTCCTGAAAATGAGGATATTAATGGTGATAATACATTGTCAGATTTAGAAAATTATTATGAATATAAAATATCTTTCAAGCCGGGAAATTTAAAAATTGGTCAAAATCATATAGTCGATAAGATAGTTGATAAGTCTGGTGAGGCTACTTGGTATCAATTTAGGATTCCTATAAGAGATCCTGACAGGGTACAAGGTGATATTTCTGATTTTAAAACATTAAGATTTCTTAGAACTTATTTGACTAATTGGGAAGAACCAGTTGTTTTAAGATTTGCAAAATTTCAATTTGTAGGAAGTCAATGGGAAAAATATCAATCTTCTTTGATACAAAAGGGACTTAATGAAATTCCTGAATTTTCATCTTCCAATTTTGATGTATCTGTTGTTAATATTGAAGAAAATAGTATAGGTTCTGATGAAAAATCACCATATGTAATTCCACCAGGTATTAAAAGAGATGTAGATAATACAACAATAGTTCAAAGGCGAACTAACGAACAATCTCTACAACTTTGTGTTAATGATTTATATGATGGAGATGCAAGAGCAGTATTTAAACAAGTTAATTATGATCTTGTAAATTATGGTAGAATTAAAATGTTTTTACATGCAGAATCAAGTAACGGAGATATAGTTTATGATGATGAAGTTAGTGCATTTATAAGGATAGGCTCTGATTATATTGAAAATTATTATGAAATAGAAGTTCCTTTAAAAATAACTCAGCCCAACTTGATTTCTAACACTGATAATATTTCAAGGTTGGTTTGGCCTGAAGATAATGAATTAGATTTATCAATTAATGAATTATTTTCACTTAAGTCTCAGAGAAACAGATTGAATATTGACTATCAAATTCCTTATACTAATTTATCTGACAACGGAAAATATAAAATTTCAATAGTTGGAAGGCCAAACGTTAGTTCAGTATTGAACATTATGTTAGGAATAAGAAATGTTTATAGCAAAGATAGATCTTCTAAATCTGTATGTGTGTGGTTTAATGAATTAAGAGCAACTGATTTCGACAAGAAAAAAGGATGGGCTACAAATGTTTCATTAAATATGAAATTGGCTGACTTTGCTGATATAAGTGCTTCTACCAGATATACATCTGTGGGGTTTGGATCTATTCAACAAAGGATATTTGAAAGAACTAGAGAAGAAAATTTTCAATATGATGCTGAAGCTAATATTAATTTGGACAAATTATTACCTTCTAAATCTGGAATAAAAATCCCTTTATATATTTCAACTGAAAAAAGTAAAATAACTCCATATTATGATCCTTTGGACAAAGACATCCCATTAGATGCAGCTCTCTCTTCTTTCAAATCAGAAAATGAAAAAGAAGCTTATAAAAGTATTGTTGAAGAAACAAGAGAAAGTAAATCTATAAGCTTAAGTAATGTAAGAAAAGAAAGGATGAAGGAATCTAGAGTTGATTTTTGGGATATCGAAAATATTTCTACTAGTTTTTCTTATAGTGAAGTTAAAAGTAAAGATATTAATTTGGCCACATCGGAATCTAAACAGCATAGAGGAAATTTGACATATAATTTTTCTCCAAAAGAAATTAGTATTGAACCCTTTAAGAAATTAAAATGGTTAGATTCTAAATATCTAAAACTTATAAAAGATTTTAATATTAATCCAGTTCCTTCTAACATAACTGTAACTGCAGATTTAAATAGAAATTATACGAAAAATCAATATAGGAATTCTGAATTAACTACCGAAAATGTTGATCCTATTTATGAAAAGTATTTTATCTTCAATAGATCCTACAATTTACGATGGAGTTTGTCTAAGAATTTGAATTTAGATTACAATTCGCTAACAAATGCTATAATTGATGAGCCTGAGGGAGAATTAGATACCAAAGAAAAAAGAGATTCTTTATGGTATAATTTGAGAAACCTTGGAAGAACAAAAAATTTTCAACAAAACATTACTTTAAGTTACAAATTACCATTACAAAAATTACCTATTATTGATTGGATAACGACTCAAGGGAGATTGAATATAAAATATGCTTGGGTTGGAGGGTCAGTCCAACAATCAGATACTTTAGGCAATATTATCAAAAATAATAGAGATTATTTATTTAATGGGAAATTTGATTTGGTAAAGCTTTATAATAAAATTCCTTTTTTAAGGAATTTTAATAAAAAATCAAATTCAGCTTCAAAAGATTCAATAAATAGTATTTATGAAAACAAATTTCTAAAGACAATTATGAATTTAATAATGTCAGCTAGATCTTTTAATTTCAATTATTCAATCAACGGAAGTACTACCCTTGCTGGATTTAAACACTCACCTAATTTTTTTGGAATGAATACAAACTTTTCATCTCCAGGATGGAATTTCGTTTTAGGATCTCAAAATTCTAATATAAGATTCGATGCTTCTGATAATAATTGGTTGTCAGAAAATCCTTCTTTATCATCTCCTTTTCTACAAATTAGATCTCAGGATATTTCATTAAGAGGAAGTTTACAACCATTTCAATTTTTAAGAATACAAATGGATGCAAAAAGATCTTTTTCCGAAAAATTTCAGGAAATTTTTAGATATGATGATGTGAATAATTCTTATGTTTCATTAACCCCTTCTAGGGGAGGTGATTTTTCTATATCCTACATTTTAATTAAGACAGCATTTATTAAAGATGATAATGAAAATAACTCTTCTGTTTTTAATACATTTGTAGACAATAGAGAAGTAATTAAAAATAGATTAAATGCAATTAATTCTATAGGAGAATATAATCTTAATTCACAAGATGTATTAATTCCAGCATTTATTTCAGCTTATTCAAGTAGTGATCCTTATCAAATTTCTTTAAATCCATTTATTAAAACACCATTACCAAATTGGAGAATTGATTTTTCTGGTTTATCTAAAATAAAATTATTTCAAGATATTTTTTCTTCAATTAATATTAGTCATTCTTATCAATCTATTTACTCAGTAAATAATTTTATTAGTTCACTATATTATGATGATAATATGGATTTTTCAAATTCATTTTCTGATTATCCCATTGCTTCAAAACAATCTGAAAATGGTTTAGTGCCATTTTATGTGATTAGTCAAGTAAATATAATTGAAAGATTTTCACCTCTAATTGGAATTAATGTAAGAACTAAAAATAATCTTAATGCCAGAATTGAATATAGAAGAGAAAGAAATTTAAATTTAAATTTATCTAATTCTCAAATTTCTGAATTAAAAAACTCTGATATTTCTTTTGATTTTTCATTCTCTAAATCTAAGCTCAAATTACCTTTTAAATACAGAGGAGAGACTATTATTTTAGATAATGATTTGCAATTTAGAATGAATTTAATTTTAAGAGACACTAAAACTATTCAAAGAAAAATAGGAGGAGAAAATATTTTAACTAATGGCAATTATAATTTTCAATTAAGGCCTAATATCAATTATTCTGTTAATAAAAAATTAAATGTCATATTGTATTATGAAAACACAATTAATAAACCAAGCGTAGCAAATTCTTTTCCTAGATACTCTTCTTCTTTTGGTGCAAAATTAAGATTAAGTTTATCTCAGTAATATTACATTTATAAAAAAAAGAGATTATTTTTGAAAAATTTATTTTAAAATGAATCCTAAGAATTTAAAGTATACAAAAGATCATGAGTGGATAGATATACACGGCGATGAAGCTATTGTTGGAATAACTCATTTTGCTCAAAAAGAATTGGGAGATATTGTTTATGTTGAGGTTGAAAGTTTAGATGAATTTGTTGATTCTGGCAAAGTATTTGGTACTGTTGAAGCTGTAAAGACTGTTTCGGATTTGTTCATGCCGATATCTGGAAAAGTTATAAGGATAAATCAGGATTTAATTGATAATCCTGAATTAATAAATATGGATCCTTATGGTAAAGGTTGGTTGATTAAAATCAAAATTTCTAATTTAAATGAAGTTAGTGATCTTTTAGATTCAAGATCTTATGAAAAGATTACTGGATAACGTTTATTTTAATTGTTTTCTTTCTCTTGTTTGGATATTTTTTAGTCTCTACTTATTTTTTACTGAATTGAATGTTAATAACAATTTAAATTCTTTACCCTTTGATAAAGCATTTCATTTTTTCGATTTTTTTGTTATGTCGTATTTAATATTGAGAACTATAAAAAAGTCTCACATAAAATATGATTTTAATTCAAAAATTATATCATTATCATTCTTAATCGTTTTTAGTATAATGATTGAGTATAATCAGTCTTTTTATTCATATAGAACTTTTGAAATCATGGATATAATTTTTAATATTTTTGGAATTATTGCTTCTTATTTTGTCAAAATAAAATAAAATATTATTGTTATATTTGTTATGAATATAATTTTTTAAAATGGAATTAAAGAAAAATCCTAAAGTTGATTTAGAAAAAAAATCAGGTTTATTTTTTAATATAGGTTTATGTGTAAGTTTACTTCTTTTAATAACTGCTTTTGAGTGGAGATTTTACGATAGGGGTTCAGCTATGGATTTGGGTAACATTGATGATGATTTTGAAGATTTGCTGGAAATTCCTCCAACTGAACAACCACCACCACCACCACCTGTTATACAACAACCGGAGATTATTGAAATCCCTGATGAAGAGGAGATTGAAGATGAAATAGAAATAGAAATAGATGTAGAGATTACAGAAGAAACTGTTATTGAAGAAATTGTATTTGAAGAAGCTCCAGAAGAAGAAGAAGTAGATGAGATTTTTACGATTGTAGAAGATCAACCACAACCTCCAGGAGGTATGGGAGCTTTCTATAAATATGTGGGTACCACTTTAAAATACCCAGCCCAAGCCAGAAGAATGGGGATAGAAGGAAAAGTTTTTGTTCAATTTGTAGTTGGTAAAGATGGAAGATTAACTGATGTTCAGGCGATTAAGGGTATTGGAGTTGGTTGTGATGAAGAAGCTGTAAGAGTTATTTCAAAAGCTAAGAAATGGTCTCCTGGAAAACAAAGAGGTAGACCGGTTAGAGTAAGAATGATATTACCTATAACTTTCAAATTAGGAGGGTAGACTAATATTTCATAATATTTTGAAAAGTTTTTTTTAACCTTTTCAAAAAAACATTCACATATTATTTCTTTTTTTAGAAACTGTATCCTATTGAAAAATGCAATTTTGGTTTTCCCACTTTATAATCTTCTATAGGTTTTGAAAAATCAATTTTTATATAATAATCCATGATTAAGGATCTTAAACCCCATCCAAAACTAGAAAGCCAAGGGTTTTTTGAATTAACAATTTCAGCTTCAAATACAGAACCAGGTTCGTTTATAACCCAAATATTTATATTATTTTCAGTGTTAAAAGGAGATCTTCCTGTCCATGATGATCCAATATCAAAAAAGCTAACTAATTGTAAATTTTCTAAAAATGATGAAGATAATTGTCTATTAAATAAATATTTAATAATTGGAATTCTAAGCTCAGTAGTTAAAGCTAGAATTTCATTTCCGTGAAATTTGTTAAAGTTATATCCCCTTAAATTATAAAATTCTGAAAAAAGAATATTTGAATTATCATAACCGCTATTAATCTTTAAAGGGTCATCACTTCCTTTATTTTCACTGTTGTTTCCAAATAATGAGTTTTTTATTCCACCTAATAGATAATTTTTTGGGTTTTGTCCAAAAAATTTTCCGTAATAAAATTTTGTTGCTAATGTAATCTGCTTATGTATTTTTTGAAAATGTTGAACATCTATAGATATATTATTAAAATTATTATTATTGTTAGTTGATGAATTAAATTTTTTTAATTCAAATTTCATTTTTGTTCCTTGTTCTAGATTCATTCCAATTTTGTTTGTATTATCAAATGTGAAATTTGTTTTAAATCCTATGTACTTATTAGAGCTTTGTGTTAAATAAGGAAGTGATGTCGAATTGAGAACACGATAATCTAAATCATTAAATTTAGAATACAAATAAAATGGAGAAATTTCGATTCTTGAATATCTTGATAAAGGATATGATGAAGAAATAAATATCGAATTGTATTTGTATTTGTGATATAAGAACTCTTCTTCATCATCTAATTCAATTATTTTTCTATTGAAACCTATTTTATAATCTATTCTCTTAGCTAAAAAGCTATATTCTACAAATATATCTCCACTTTTCAAATTAGAAAATGGCACAAAAACTTTTCCATATAATCTATGATTTTCAAATAGATCAATTATATCTGTTTCAATTTGTGTTCCAAATTTCTTTATTGGATCAACAGCTAAAAAAGTATTGAAATTATTTTTTATTATTGAATATTTATAATCATAGGAAGCATATGCAGTAGAATTTTTTTGAAGTCTTTTATAATTTGAAATTATTGATGATACATTTTTATTATTAATGTTTTTTTCTTCATCTTTAAAAATAAAATTTTCAGTTTTCTCGAAATCTTTTGAATTATTTTCTTCCTTTTCATTTGTAATAGTTTCTATAGAGCTTTTTTTATTTACCAATTCTTTTTTAATGAGGAATTTTTTTCTATTTGTCTCAAGAGTAAAAATTTTACTTTTCAAATCATAATTTTTATAATAATAATTTTTTATCATCCCTTCATTAATCATAGAGAAATTAATGTTATTGTTATTGAAGTTAATTTGATAATTTAACATATCAGAAAAGAAATTACTCACTTGAACATATGACTCATTATTTAAATCATACTTAAATAAATTAGTTATTCCTTTAATATTACTTAAATAATATATTTCATTATTATTTCTAGCTAATGGTTTGGTGTCTTTACTTACAGTTTTTGTTATTTGTTTTAGTACTGTTTCTGTAGTATCTAGATGAAATAAAAAAATATTATAATTATCATTAATATCGTTTTCAATTTTATAATCTCTGTTATCTAAATAAATGTTATCTCTATTTGAGCTGAATAGTATAATATCTTCTTTAGGAATGAATATAGGGTCAATATCATCCCAATTATCATTAGTAATTTTTTTTTTGTAATTTTTATATGTGCTTAATAGATACAAATTAGTAGACCCTTTTGATACTGCACTAATTACAAAAAGGTTAGATGTTGAATTGAAATTTATTTCATTTATATAATCAAATTGATCAAGTGATTTAATCTCTATTCTGTTTTCCAAAAGATCATGAATATATAATATATTTTTACCCTTTTTATAAATTAAGTAAGCAACTTTATTATTATCTAGCCATTTAAGAATTGGGTAATTATTCTTATTACTTTTGAAATTCCCAGATCTTAATTTTAGAATCTTATTTGATTTAAGATCTTTCACATAAATTTTATATCTGTCATATTCTTTTAT
>CAZYIL010000068.1:0-8493 GCA_964646945.1 uncultured Marinoscillum sp.
TGGGAAAGAAATAAGAAAACCATTTCCAAAGGATTTTTTCATTACTAGGTATAAACAAGCTTATATAAATGAAATGAGAGAATTTATAAACTGTTTAATTAATAAAGATGTCCCTTCAGTAGGAATAGAAAATGCTATTATGTCAATAAGGATAGCGCTAGCTGCAAAACTCTCTTACAAAGAGAATAGAAAAATAGAATTAAAAAACTTTCCTAACAAATGTTAACAGTTCTAACTTTTACATTTTTCACTGTTTTTGTTGCAATATATACATGGTATAAACTAAAAAAAGAAAATTTATCATCTAAGGATGGTTACTTTTTAGGAGGCAGAAGCCTAACCGGAATTGTGATTGCAGGTTCCATGCTACTTACAAATATATCTACAGAACATCTGATAGGAATGAATGGTTCTTCCTATAAAAATGGTTTTATAATAATTGCTTGGGAAGTTACCTCCTCATTAGCATTAATTTTTGCTGCATTATATTTTGTTCCAAAATATTTAAAAATGGGACTTATTACAATCCCACAATTTTTAGAATCAAGATTTGATAATGCTACAAGAACAATTGTTGCATTATTTTTAATTATATCATTTGTAGTTACTCTTCTCCCTATAGTTTTATATACTGGTGCTATTAATATTGAAAGTATATTCAATATTTCAGAAACTTTTAACATTTCTAAATCTCAAGGATTATGGATAACTGTAATTGCGATAGGGAGTCTCGGTGCTATATATGCTTTTTTTGGAGGTTTAAAAGCAGTAGCAATTTCTGACACAATAAATGGCTATGGATTATTAATTGGTGGTACCGCCATCCCTCTTATTGCATTAATAAGTATAGGAGATGGAAATGTAATAGATGGATTATTAAAAGTGTATAATAACAGCCCCGAAAAATTTAATGTAATCGGAAAACATGATTCTGTAATGCCATTTGAGGTGTTATTTACTGGATTAATAATTAATCAAATATATTTTTGGTGTATGAATCAAACAATAATTCAGAGAGCTTTGGGAGCAAAAAGCTTAATAGAAGCCCAAAAAGGATTATTGTTTACGGGTATTCTAAAAATTATGATTCCTTTCATAATTATTTTACCTGGAGTTATAGGATACTATTACTTTGGGGATTCATTATATGAAAATCAAGATATGATTTATCCAGAACTAATTAAAAAAGTTCTTCCTTTAGGTTTAGTTGGTCTATTTGCAGCAATAATTATGGGAGCAGTATTAAGTACATTCAATAGTGTCCTTAATAGTGCAGCTACAATCTTTAGTATAGATATTTACAAAAAACATGTTGATAAAAATGTAAGTGAAAATAAAATAGTAAAAGTAGGAAGATTAACCACTTTAATTCTTGCCATTTTTGCAATTATTGTTGCTCCTATGGTGGCTAATGCGCCAGAAGGTTTATATCAATTATTACAAAAATTAAATGGGATATTTTTTATTCCTATAGCATCAATTATGATCGCAGGATTTTTTACAAAAAACATTTCCGCCTTTGCTGCGAAAATCTCTCTATTAGTAGGGTTGCTTTTTTATATAAATGTAACTTTTGTTTTTAAATCAGACATTCATTTTGTTCATGTTTGGGGAATAGAATTTATCCTGAATATGGTTACTATGTTTATTATTTCGAATATTTTTCCACACAAAAAAAAGAAAGATGTGAAAAGTGAAAATTTTGTAGAATTAAATGAATGGAAATACGCTAAAGGACTCTCATTCGTAATCGCCTTTATTACACTATCAATTTATATTTTACTTAACTAAGTATATCATTTTAATTACATTCATGTAATTTATAAGTATAATAATTTATTTTTTCTGAAAGATTCAGTAGCTTTTTCGGCAATTAAAGTTGCCTTAAGTCCATCTTCAAAAGTAATCTCTGGTTTTCTTGATTGAAGAATACAATTAATAAATTCTTGGATTTCATTTATAAAAGCTTGTTTGAATCTATCTTGAAAAGATTGAAAACATTCTTTACTTATTTCTTTATTATCAAGAATTTGCACTATACTTTTTTGTGGTGCAGAAGCAATTTTAATGGTTGCCTTTGTCCCAATTATTTCTGTTTCAACATTGTATCCATGAGAAGCAGTTCTTCCAGCAAGAAAAAAAGCCATAGAACCGTTTTTGAACTGCATTAGAGAAGCTAGATTATCACCATCTTTATATTTACTAAATTCGGGGTAAGCATAACAACCACCTACCGAATATATAGTTTTTGGATTACTTTTTAAAAACCATCTAGATAAGTCAATATCATGGATAGACATATCTAAAAACTGACCCCCACTATGTTTAGCATATTTAATTGAATTCAAAATTTGAGATTCAGGATCAACAGAATAGCCCCTAAAAAGTATAGGCTTGCCTATTACTCCTTTATCAATATTTTTTTTGATATAAATATATGAAGGATCATATCTTCTCATAAAACCCAACATGAAAATTAGATTGTTTTTAAAATCTAAAAGTTTTTTTATAGTTAAACATTCTTGAAGATTTATACCCAATGGTTTTTCACAAAAAACATGTAACCCTTTTTTTAAAGCAATCATTGAATGATTACAATGATGATTTGAGGAAGAAACTATAATTACTGCATCAAGTTTTGTGTTATTTATCATTTTGGTATAATTAGTATAGCAATCAATTTGATTACCTTTTTTTTTAATTTCATCTAATTCTTTATTATTTAAACTACAAGCAGCAACTAATTCACCCCCTACAGTCTTATTCAAAATATTATCAGCATGAATAGAACCCAATCTTCCCAAACCAACAATACCTAATCTTATATCTTTCATTTATTTAATATAATAAAAAATTAATTCAATTGATATTTCTCAAATTGTTACAAGCAATTACATTTAATATTATAAAATAATTAAATTGAGTTACTAATTACTAGTAATATTAAATGAACAAATACCCAAAGCAATTTAACCTAGACCATACCATCTTTGCATGGTCGAATCAAAAAGGATTAAATCCAATTCATGTTAAAAAAGCAGAAGGGGTATACTTATATGATGACAAAGGAAAAAGATATATAGATTTTTCTTCTCAGCTTATGAATGTTAACGTTGGTCATGGAAGACAAGAAGTTACCGAAGCAGTCAAAAAACAAATGGAAAAATTAAGTTACGTCTGTCCTCCATTTACAACTGATTCTAGAGGACTTCTAGGTAAGAAAATATCAGATATTACCCCTGATAATCTAAATAAAACTTTTTTTACTTTAGGTGGTGCCGAATCAAATGAAAATGCTATAATTCTTGCGAGACTATATTCTAAAAAACATAAAATAATTACACATTACCGTTCTTATCATGGGGCAACCATTGGCGCAGTAACTGCTGGAGGAGATCCAAGAAAAAATGAAGTTGATAGTCAACAAGCACCAAATTGTATTCATGTAGAAAATCCGTACTATTATAGGTGTCCATGGTATTCCTCGAGTTTTGAAGAATGTGGAGAGAGAGCAATAAATAATTTAGAAAAGGCCATTCATTATGAAGGACCAAATAATATTGCTGCTATTTTGATGGAAGGAGAATCAGGGTCATCAGGCTGTATTAAATATCCACCTTTCTATTTAAATAAAGTAGATAGCTTATGCAAAAAATATGACATACTTTTAATAATAGATGAAGTTATGAGTGGATTTTGTCGAACCGGAAAATGGTTTGGATATGACCATCATGACATCAAACCAGATATTGTTAGTTTAGCAAAAGGAATAACTTCAGGTTATATTCCGTTAGGAGGAATTGTTGTATCCGATAAAATAGTTAATACTTTTGATGATAAATTTCTTCCTCTTGGTCTTACTTACTCTTCTCATTCAGTAGCATGTGCAGCCGCCTTAGCTGTGTTTGATATTTATGAAAAAGAAAATTTAAATGAAAATGTGATAAAAATTGGAAAATATACAGATAAATTAATGAGCAAACTTATAGATAAACACCCATCAATAGGAGATTGGAGAAATACTGGAATGTTAGGTTGTTTAGAATTAGTAAAAAATAGAAAAACAAAAGAGCCAATGGCTCCTTTTAATGCTAGCCCATCTGAAATGAAAATCATGAATAAAGTAACAACTAAACTAAGAGAATCTGGTATGTTTACTTATTCTAAATGGAATTACATATTTGTTGCTCCACCCCTAATTGCAAAAAAAGAAGAAATTGATGAAGGTATAGAAATTATTTCCAAGGCACTATCAGTTGCTGATGAGTTTTGTTCTTAATGTTATATGGAAATTAAGTTATTAATATTATTATTTTATTTTGGAATTTTATTTTCCATTGGTTGGTGGTCTTCAAAAAAGATAAAAGACATCAAGGATTATTTCGTTGGAGGGAAAAAACTTGGATATTGGATAGTAGCTTTCTCAACCAGGGCAACCGGTGAATCTGCCTGGTTATTATTAGGACTAACAGGTTTAGGAGCAGTAGTTGGAATAAGTGCTTTTTGGGTCGTTATAGGAGAAGTGTTAGGAGTATCTATTGCATGGATATACATGGCAAAAAAATTCAAAAGAATTACTGATAAATATAATTCGATAACTATCCCAGATTATTTAGTTAATCGTTTTAAATCTAAAAATAATGATATAAGAATATTATCATCAATTTTTTTATCATTTTTCACAATAATATATGTAAGTGCTCAAATAGATGCTACTGGTTCAGCTTTTGAAGCGTTTTTAGGTTGGAATTATTTTCTAGGAGCAGTAGTAGGATATTCTATAGTTTTATTGTACGTAATATTTGGTGGATTTGTAGCCGTTGCTTGGTCTGATTTAATCCAAGGATCATTAATGTTTTTAGCTCTTTGTTTCTTGCCAATTATAGGATATTATTTTTTGAGCCACAAAGTTCCATTTTGGGAAAGTATTGCAACGATAGACCCAGGATTAATTTCTATCTGGGGACAAGGTGGATTTAATTCTGTTAACATAGCAACAATCATTGGTTATCTATGCATTGGATTAGCCTTTTTAGGATCTCCCCAAATATTTGTTCGTTTCATGTCCATTAAAAATGAAAATCAAATTGAAAAAGGAAAGTGGGTAGCAATATTTTTCACTCTTATAACTGATTCCGCTGCTGTAATGATAGGAATATTAGCTCGATATTTTTTTACAGATATAGGATCTGACGTGGAAAGTATTTTAGGAAATAATGGACAAAATTCATTAATTCTGATGGTTGAGTATTTATTACCGACAGTATTTGTTGGAATTTATATGGCGGTAGTGCTTGCCGCTATTATGTCTACAGTAGATTCACTATTAGTACTAGCATCTAGTTCAATTGTAATAGATATTTATCAAAAAATTATGAATCCAAAAATAGATATAAAAGATTTAACAGGTATTTCAAGATTTACAACTTTTATTATGGCTTCAATTGCGCTAATAGTTGCAATTTCTGTAGCAATTTCAACACCCGAAAGAACAATATTTTGGTTCGTTCTAGTGGGATTTCATGGGATTGCTGCAAGTTTTTGTCCAACAATCATTCTTTCATTATTTTGGAAAGGATTTACTGAAAAAGGTGCAATTTCATCTATGATAGTTGGATTTTTGGGTGTACTTTTTTTCAAATTTGTTATGCCAAAATTTGATTCTGTAGGAATCTACTTTGATAAGGTAGCTGAACTTGCTCCTGCCCTATTACTTGGACTTTTAACTGGGTATATTGTATCTATAATTTATCCAAACAAGGAATTAGAAGATGAATTCAAGAAAATATCGAAATAAGAATTATATTTAAATTACTTAACCTTAAAACAATGAAAAAATTTAATAGAAGACAATTCATAGCATCAATTCCAGCCTTAGCATTAGTATCATGTTATAGAGAAAAACCAGATATTATTTTATATAATGCAGATATTATTACAGTAAATCCAAACCAGTCTAAAGCTGAAGCTTTAGCTATCATAGGAGATAAGATAGTAGCCATAGGTGACAATGATTCAGTTCTAAATCTTGCTTCTGGTACAACAAAGAAAATTGATATACAAAACAAAACTATTACTCCAGGTTTTATTGATGCTCATTCTCATCCAGCATCTTCAGGAAGATCTCATATTAGAAATGTAGATTGTGATTTAAGATCAATTGAGGAAATAAAAAACGCTATTTACGAAAGAACAAAGATTACGCCTAAAGGAAATTGGATTTCTGGATTTAAATATGATGATACCAAAACAAAAGAAAAGAGATTTATAAACAATAAAGATTTGGATGAAGTATCTCCTAATCATCCTGTATATATAAGTCATCGGGGAGGTCACACAGGCTATGTGAATTCTCTTGCTTTATCTCTTGCTAAAATAGATAAAGAAACCCCTGACCCAGATGGTGGACATATAGAAAGAGATTCCATATCTGGAGAATTAACTGGAAGATTGCTTGAAAGTGCTACATATGCTGTTGAAAATCTTATTCCTAATGAATTTACAAGAGCTGACTATCAAGAAGGAGTAAAAGTCATTTCTGAGATGATGTCAAAAACTGGAATTACTTCAGTAACAGATGCTGGAACGGGTTCTCGATCTTTACAAAGTTACAAGGATGCTCATGATAATGGTGAATTAAAAACTAGGATTTATTGTATGATAAGAGGATATGCTTTCAATGAAATTAATCAGTCAGGAAAAAAAACTGGTTATGGAGACAAATGGGTTAAATTAGGTGCGCTAAAACTTAATTGTGATGGATCTATTTCAGAGAGAACAGCTAGATTATCAGAACCATATATTGGTAGACCAAATGATTATGGGATTATTGTTAATGATGAGGATCAATTATATGAACAAGCAATTAATGCACATTTACAAGATTGGCAAATTGGAATTCACGCTAATGGAGATGTTGGGATTGATATTGCACTTAGAGTGTATGAAAGATTACAAAAAGAAAAATATAGAAAAGACCCAAGATTCAGACTAGAACATTGTACTGTTATAAATAAAGATTTAATACATAGAATTAAAAAGCTAAACGCAATACCAAATCCTTTTTCGACATATGTTTATTTTCACGGTGAAAAGATGAAAGAATACGGAAAAAAAAGATTGGAAAATATGTTTGCAGTTAGAAGTTTCCTAGATGCTGGAATAAATGTAACTCAAACATCTGACTATCCTCCTGGTCCATTTGAGCCAATGATGGCAATACAATCCAGTGTAACTAGAACTGATTATAATGGAGAACTTTGGGGAGCAAGTCAAAAAATATCTGTAGAAGAGGCAATAAAAGTTGGAACAATTAATGGAGCATATGCATCTTATGAGGAAAATATAAAGGGATCACTTGAAGTTGGAAAATTAGCTGATTTAGTAATTTTAGAAAAAGATCCAAGAAAAGTAGATCCTATGAATATTATTGATGTTCCTATACAAAGAACAATGGTAGGTGGTAAATGGTCTTATGAGTCTTAAAATGAGCATATCTAAGTATATTTTTTTTTATTTTGTTTTTTTTACTTTTGAAATAGTTGGCCAAGATGAAAGTCTAAATACTTCTAGTCTTGAATGGAGAAATATAGGGCCAGCAAATATGATGGGTAGAATTGCTGCTATTGATGCAAGTAATAGTGATTATAGAAAAGTATTAATTGCCTCTGCATCAGGAGGTGTATTTAAATCAAATAATGGTGGAGTTACATGGGAAAGTATATTTGATATTTATGGAGCAGGTTCAATAGGATCAGTTAAATTCGACCAAAATAACTTAAATACTATCTGGATTGGAACAGGAGAATCAGCAAATAGAAATTCTAGCGCCTGGGGAGATGGAATATATAAATCAGCAGATGGTGGTAAGACATTTAAAAATATGGGGCTTCAATCAACTCACCAGATTGCAGAAATAGAAATTCATCCAAGTAATTCGAATATAGTTTACGCAGCAGCTGTAGGACACTTATGGGGTTACTTAGGTGATAGGGGATTATTTAGAACTGAAGATGGTGGAAAATCATGGACAAAAGTTTTAGGTGGTTTACCAGATGATGGTAAGACAGGTTGTACCGAGATTATTTTTCACCCAAATAATCCAGACATAATATTTGCTGGATTTTATCACAGGCTTAGACAACCAGCAAGTTTTGTTAGTGGTGGAGAGAAAGGTGGATTATTTAAAAGCATAGATGGAGGAAAATCATGGAAAAAAATAACTAAAGGTCTTGCAAGAGGCAGTAGTGGAATGATTGACATATCAATACACTTAAAAAATCCAGATATAATGGTAATGGCATATGAGGCAGATGAAAATATACCTGAGGGTCAACCAGGAACTGGAGTTTATATATCATATGATGAAGGAGATTCCTGGAAGTTTTTATTAAAACATGCAGTAAGACCATTTTATCATGGTCAAATTGAAATAGATCCTATTAACCCAAATAATATATATGTTGTATCCAGAGGATTTATGATCTCAAATGA
>CAZYIL010000069.1:0-8390 GCA_964646945.1 uncultured Marinoscillum sp.
GAGGAATGTTGCTATTATGTTAAATGGTATTCCTGTTAACGATATGGAAAACGGTCGAGTATATTGGTCTAACTGGGCTGGACTGGGTGATGTAACTAAAGTTATGCAAGTCCAAAGAGGCCTTGGAGCATCTAAATTAGCTATAAATTCAATTGGTGGTACAATCAACATAATCACTAAGTCAACAGATGCAAAAAAAGGCGGTTCATATGCACAGCAATATTCAAGTTATGGTCAATATAAAGAAACTTTTTCTTACAACACGGGAAGAATGAATGGTGATTGGGCTATTTCATTGTTATATTCAAGAACAGATGGAGATGGGTACGTTGATGGTAGTTATGTTCATGCTAATACTTATTTTCTGTCTTTAGCTAAAGAATTTAGTGCAAATCATTCTATGATATTTACAGCTGTGGGTTCACCACAAAAGCACGGTCAAAGAGATCAATACTTAACTCCAGAAGATATTTGGAGGTATGGAATAAAACATAATAAGGATTGGGGTTACTATACAAAAGATGGGAAAAAGGAAGTTTGGAATATGAGAAATAACTATTATCACAAACCTCATATTGCTTTGAATGATTACCTTACTTTATCGGATAAAACTACTTTAAATACTTCTATTTATGCTTCCTATGGTAAAGGAGGTGGTTCTGGACCTTTGGGAAGTTATGATGGTATTTATTTTGAAGGAGGAAATAAAAGGGTTAATGGTTTAATTCCTTGGGATAAGATTGCTTCTGGAAATGCAGGAATCTCTTCTAAAACTATTTTAAGAAATTCAGTTAATAATCATAGTTGGTATGGTATTTTAGCAAATCTTAATCATAATTTGAATAACAACTGGTCATTGACTTTAGGTCTAGATGCAAGAACTTATACAGGAGAACATTTTAGAGAAGTTAGAGATTTGATGGGAGGTAATGATTTTCAAGAAAGTTTCAAATATGCTGTTGATGGTGTTTCAGGTAGAACTCAAACGATGACGGTAGATCCTAATTCTACTTCTTTATGGTTTGTCAAAACACCTTTTGCAAATAGAATAGCTTATGATAACGATGGTAAAAATACATATGCAGGATTATTTGGTCAAGCAGAATATAATGACGAAAAGATTTCTGCCTTTTTATCTGCTAGTGGGTCAAGCACAACTTATAAGAGAATAGATAGATATAATTATGTCGGTGTTTCCAATGGAGGTACTGTTCAGGAATCTGAAGCTGTTAACATAATTGGTTATACTGTTAAGGGAGGTATAAATTATAATATGTCCCCTAAAAGTAATGTTTATTTAAACTTGGGAACATTTTCAAGACCACCATTTTTTAATTTTGTTTTCACAAACTATCAAAATATTGTTGTAGATCCTCTTAAGAATGAAAAAGCTAATTCAATGGAAATTGGATATGCTTTTATTTCTAGAAATGTAAAATTAAAAGCTAATTATTATGTAACAGAATGGATTGACAAGTCTTTACTTTCAGGAAGAATTCCTGCACCAGGAGGCGGTCAAACCAGAGCTGCTGTTAGTGGTCAAAATGCGTTACATAAAGGGTTAGAATTAGAGTTTCAAGCGAAAGTGGGTAAAAGTTTGGATTTAGGGGCAATGGTTACTCTTGCTGATTACAAATGGAAAAATAATGTTGAGGCAGAATTGAGGTCTGATTTAGATCAATCAATTACAACAGTAAATGTTTATTCTGATGGTTTGTATGTTGGTAATCATCCAATGAATCAATTTGGTGCTACAATGAGATGGCAAATGAGTAAGGTTTTTGATTTTGGAACGCAATGGTTATTTAATGATAAGTTATATGCTGATTATGATGTTTTTGATAGAGATGATCCTTCTGAAGCTGGAAACCAAGTTTATAGAATGAATTCTAATGGAATTACTGATATGCGTTTGGGAGCTTCATTTAAACTGTTCGGATTGGATTCTTATATGCAGGTTCAAGTGTATAATGTTTTTGACAATTTTCATTGGTCTTTTGGAACGGATACATCTGCTGAAAATGGTTGGGTAGTAGGTGGAAGCAATTTTGGTACTGATGGTGTAGGAAACGCTCCATTTACTGATGCTGAAAATGGTAGAGCATTAAAAGAAGGTTTTCCAGGTTGGGGAAGAACAGCCAATATAAGTTTTAAATTACGATTCTAGATTAATTTTAATTTATAATGCTAAAAAAAGCTAATAATTTATTATTAGCTTTTTTTATATAGTTTTGTCTTGATCATATAAAACTATAATTTTTATAAATTTGTGTTATGAGAGAAATTTTTTTACTTCTTTTCATTTTAGTTCTAATTATCTGTTCTTGTAAAAGTATAGATCCAGATGCTAAAATTCTTAATCCTTTGGAGATTCAGGCAAATTTATTAGAAGGAACATGGAAACTTAAAGATATTTCTTCAGCTATTAAAGATGGAAATGTTGAAGAAACATTTTCTTCAATTGAACTTATTCTATTTGGTTCAACTAAAATTGGAGGTAATTTTTCCACTCTTAATACTGCAAGTGAAGATGTTTGGCCTATTACTGGCTCATGGGAATTTTATAATGATGATCAAAATCAATTGATGCGAAATGATAGTGTATTAATGAGTATTTCGATTACCGATTCAACCCTTAGTACAAGCTTTACTGTTTCTGGAGGTTTAAAAGAAGGTAACTGGGTTTTTAACTTTATTAAATAGATATTTATCTTAATGATTAATAGAAGATTTTTATTTATCCTTCTAGGTCCTTTATCATTTTTATTCTTTTATCTTCTAGGTCCATTTGATGGGATGAGTTTTGAAGCTCATGCTATTTTTTGTAGTGCTATTTGGATAGCAATATGGTGGATCTCTGAAGCAATTCCGATTCCTGTAACTTCTCTTTTACCCCTTGTGCTTTTTCCATTATCTGGTGGTTTAGATCTTAAATCAACAGCTTCAGCATATGGCGACAAAATTATTTTCTTTTATATGGCAGGTTTTTTTATTGCTCTAGCTATGCAAAAATGGGGTTTACATAAAAGAATTGCTTTAAATATTATCAATCTTATTGGTTCGAATAAAAAAGAAATAATTCTTGGATTTATGATTTCAACAGCTTTTTTATCTATGTGGATTTCTAATACTTCTACATCAATAATGATGTTAACAATAGGAATAGCTTTAACATCTCAATTATCTCTTAAAAATACCTTAAAACAAGAAAATAATTTTGGAAAGGCGTTGATGTTGGGAATAGCTTATTCTGCTTCTATAGGTGGTTTTTCAACTTTATATGGCACCCCTCCCAATATGATTTTAAAGTCAAATGTAGAACAATATTATAACACTACAATTGAATTTAATAATTGGTTTTTGATGGCTTTTCCTTTATCCTTAACTCTACTGACTCTCTGTTGGTACTATTTGGTATACCATGCATTTAACTTAGGTTTGGATTCTGAGATCAGTAAGAAGCAGATAAAATCTGAAATTAACTATTTAGGTATAATCAAATATGAGGAAAAATTGATATTAATTATTTTCTTAGTATTTGTTTTTGGTCTGATTTTTAAACAAAAAATTCAACAATATTTTATCAACATAGATGATACTATAATTGCTATAGTAGTCTCTATCTTTCTATTTATTATTCCTGACAAAAATAAAAACCAAAAACTAATGGAATGGAATGACGCAATTAAGCTTCCTTGGGGTGTAATTCTTCTTTTTGGTGCTGGACTTTCTTTAGCACTAGCTATACAGATTAGTGGATTAGCTGGTTGGATAGGTCAACAAGCTTATTCTTTAAAAGACTATAATTCATTTTTGATTTTATTTTTAATTGTCTTGGCTGTGAATTTCCTTACTGAAATAACTTCTAATTTGGCAACAGTATCCATGCTACTTCCTATTTTAGCCTCAGTAGGCTCATCATTAGGTATTCATCCTTTTGTACTAATGATAAGCACAACCATTGCTGCATCATGTGCTTTTATGTTGCCAGTAGCTACACCACCTAATGCAATAGTTTTTGGTTCAGGCTATCTCAAAATTAAAGATATGGTTAAGGCTGGATTATTTATGAACGTAATTTCGATTATCTTAATATCAGTTTATATTTATTATATTCTACCACTTATATGGGGTTTAGATTTATTTTTATACTAATTATTTTTTATTTTATCTAAATCAATAATTGTAGTATCATTTCTATTTATATCTACTCGATTATTTGTAGCGATAATTATTTTTTTAAATTTTAAAGTTTCATCTATAGTATTATGATACCAACTTATACCATTTTTATCTAAATTTGTACAAGGCTCATCCAACAAAGTAAATTTAGTATTTGAAAAAAGAGCTAAACCTAATTTTAGCTTTTGCTTCATTCCAGAAGAGAAATCATGTATTTTAAGATTTTTATATTCTTCTAATTCTATTTTATTTAAAATATCTTCTTTCTTAATCTTGCTAATAGGGTTTAAGAATTGGAAATGAAAATTAATTGTTTCAGTTAAAGTTAATTCTTCAATCAAATGTTGATAAGGAGCAGCAAAACTAAAAATTCCAATACTATTTTCTATTATAGAGTCTTTATTATAGTAGATCACTTTGCCACTATTAGGTGATATATATCCAAATATTATTTTTATTAGAGTTGATTTTCCAGAGCCATTTAATCCTGTGATTCCATACAGATTATTGGAAAATTCTTGAGAAAAGTTTTTTAAAATCCATTTGTTATTATACTTTTTGGAAATATTATCAAGTATAATTTTCATACTAATAAGATGATATTCCTTTAATTAAACCACGTTCGCTTTTAGTGATAAAATTTAAAATATCATTCTTTTCTTTGCATTCATCTATCTCTTTTGAAATTTTAGAAAATGCTTGTGAGTTATTTAATCCTTCTAAATACAATATTCTGTAAATTTCTTGGATTATATTTACTTGAACATTTTTAAATCCTTTTCTTTTCAATCCAATCGAATTTACACCCATGTATGTTAATGGATTTTTTCCTGCTTTACAATAAGGTGGAATATCTTTTCTAACGATTGATCCACCAGCTATCATAGAATATTTACCAATTTTTGAAAATTGATGTATGACACTACCACCTCCAACAGTTGAATATTCGTCAATTTCACAATGTCCTCCTATTTGAACAGCATTTACAATTATGGAGTTATTTTTTATTATACAATCATGAGCCACATGAACATATGCCATTATTAAACATTCTTTTTTAATAACTGTTTCCCCTTTTTCTTTTGTTCCCCTATTAATGGTGGCACATTCTCTTATGATACAATTATCTCCAATTATTGTAGTTGTTTCTTCGCCAGAAAATTTTAAATCTTGAGGAATTGCTGAAATGACAGCTCCTGGAAAAATCTTGACATTATTTCCGATTTGAGCACCAGAATAAATAGTGACATTACTTGAGATTAAGCAATTATCTCCAATCAATACATTTTCATCAATGTAAGAAAAGGGGTTAATAACCGTGGATTTTCCAATTTTTGCTTTAGGATGAATAAAATTATTTGAATTATTAATCATTTTTTTGCTACTACTGCTGTTAGAATACCTTCACACACTAATTCATTAGAAACATATGCTTCTCCTTTCATTTTAGCTATTCCCCTTTTGAAAGGGGCAACAAATTCCATTTTCATGATTAGTGTATCCCCTGGGAGGACCTGTTTCCTAAATCTGAAACTTTCTAATCCAGCAAAATAAAGAACAGTTTTAGAAGGATCACTTTTCATTGTTTTTAAAACTAGAATACCACCTGTTTGACCCATAGCTTCTATTTGTAATACACCTGGCATAATAGGATTTCCAGGAAAATGTCCTTCAAAAAAGAATTCATTTGAAGTAACATTTTTTAGTCCAACGATTCTTACTTCATCCATGTATAAAACTTTATCAATGAATAAAAAAGGGAATCTATGGCTAAGAATTTTTTTTATATCATTTAGATTCATTAAAGGTTTTCCTAAAGTATTAATTTTAGGTAATGGGTTTTTGATCTCTTTTAACATTGCGTTTTTCAGCATCTTTGTAAATTCAACGTTAGATTTGTGACCCGGTCTAGCTGCTACAATATGACCTTTAATTGGTTTTCCAAGAAGCGCTAAATCTCCTATAACGTCTAGGAGCTTATGTCTTGCAGGCTCATTATGATAACGGAGTTTAGTGTTATTTAAAATTCCTTCTTTTTTTACTTTAACACATTTCTTACCTAACATATTTGAAATTTTTAATAAATTTTTTTTATTAATAATTTTATCTACAATAACAATCGCATTATTAAGATCTCCTCCTTTTATCAAATCATTTTTATAAAGTTCTTCTACTTCATGTAAAAAACAGAAAGTTCTACTGTTAGCAATATCTTTTTTAAAAGATGACATTTCATTTAACGTAACATGTTGACTTCCTAGTACAGGAGAATTATAATCTTCCATCACAGTTGTTCTAAATTCATTAAGTGGGTATGCCGCTATTTCAACATTATTTTTTTCGTCTTTGAAAAAAATGTTTTCTTTAATCTCAAAATATGATTTAGTTGCATTTTGTTCCTTGATACCCGCTTTTTCCAAAACTTTAATAAATTCAATTGAACTTCCATCCATAATAGGTGGTTCTGGACCATCTATTTGTATCAAAATATTATCAATTTCTAAACCAACAACAGCTGCTAAAGTATGTTCTACAGTGTTAACATGTGCGTTATTTTCTTCAAGAGTTGTTCCTCTTGAAATATCAGAAACATTATTAACATCTGCTTTAATTAATGGTTTGTTTTTTAAATCTGTTCTTTGAAATACGATTCCATAATCAGTTTTTTCAGGAACAAAAGTCATATTCGAAATTATGCCAGTATGAAGACCTATACCAGAAATTTTTACTTTTTTGCTTATAGTTTGCTGAAAATTTTTCATTGCTTTTTCTGCAATTTAATTAATTTTTTTTCAATTTCTGAAATCCTTTTTACAACGGATGGAAGTTTCTTAAATATTGCATATAAACCAATGTATTTTCGTCTATTTAATGCTGGAGACCCAAATACAATTTCTCCATCCTTTATATTTTTTGATATACCTGATTGAGCTGCATATCTTACATTATTTCCTAGATTGAGATGACCTATTACTCCTACTTGTCCACCAAATAAACTATTCTTTCCCACTTTTGTTGAACCTGAGATACCGGTTTGTGCTGCTATCACAGTATTTTCTCCTATTTCAACATTATGACCTATTTGGATTAAGTTATCTAATTTAACTCCACTATTTATTATTGTAGACTCAAGAGTGGCTTTGTCAATAACAGTATTAGAACCAATATTTACATTATTTTTAATAATTACGTTTCCTACCTGAGGTATTGTTTTATAAGTACCATCTTGATTAGGTAAAAATCCAAAACCATCACTTCCAATTATTGCTCCTGAATGAATGGTGCAATTTGATCCTATTATTGTTTCAGAATTTATTGTTACACCTGGATATATTATTGTGTTTTTTCCTATTTCAACATTTTTACCAATAAATACATTTGGATATATTTTAACATTTTCTTCAACGATACAGTTAGAGTCAATATACGAAAATGCACCTAAATAAAACCCTTTCTTCATTTTAGCCGATTCATTTATATAGCTTGGTTTTTCTATACCTAATTTTGAAAATTTGTCAATTTGATAAAACTTTTCTAATAATATACTAAAGGTTAAGTATGCATTTTCTACAATTATAAATGTTTTATTTATTTTTTTTTTTGGTATTTCTATTTTCTTATCAATAATTATTCCAGAGGCTTTAGATTTCTCTAAGAATTTAAGATAATCTTTTTTATGAATAACAGAAAGATCACCTTCTTTTGAATTTTCAATGGGTGATAGATTATTTATTATAAGATTTTTGTTTCCAATTATTGAGCCTCTTACAATTTCTGCTACTTCATTAATTGAAAAATGAATACCATTCATTATATTATTTTATATAGTTTTATAATTCAATATAATAATTATCAAATGCAAAGATATAGGATTTTATGGGTTGATGATGAAATTGAACTTTTAAAGCCTTATGTTCTTTTTTTAGAAGAAAAAGGTTTTGATATTATAACTTTTACTAATCCATATTCTCTATTGGAAACAGTTCAAATTGATAAAAAAATAGATATTGTTTTACTTGATGAAAATATGCCAGGCATGAACGGAATTGAAGTTTTAAATGAGATAAAAAACATTAATCCATTTATTCCAGTTATAATGATAACGAAAAATGAAGCTGAAAATATAATGGATGATGCCATTGGTAATAAGATTTCTGATTATTTAATTAAACCTTTAAATCCTAATCAGATATTTTTATCAATAAAAA
>CAZYIL010000070.1:0-8214 GCA_964646945.1 uncultured Marinoscillum sp.
TCAAAAGGGGAGTGTTAATCTCTAGAAATAGGGTTTTTTTGTTTAGTTATATACTTATGGTTTATTTTATTTACACATGGAGTATCTTATTTAAACAAAGAACTATTTAAATTAAAAAATTTACATAATTTATTATTGACTATTTTGTTCTTGATATAATTTCGTTTCAGCCATTATATCACTTGTATCAAAATAACAGTGAGTACCAACTATTTTATCACCATCCCACTGCCACCAACAATGAAATGTATTTTTTTGTACTTCTCCAGTAATTTTTGATTTTCCCGACCAATCTGACCAGTGATTTGTATAAACTTCTCCATTATTATATTTAACAGTTGTTAACACTGCGTCAATGTGTTGAATTTCATCATATAGTAATGAATGAAAGTTATATCCATTAATAATTTCATCAACGGTATAAACATCGTTATTAACCTTATGGACACCATCTGGTGTAAAATAATCACGAGCAATTTCAAAATTTCCTTCAGTATAACCTTTTGCTAGTTTTTCAACAATTTTACTTTTTTCATCATTTTCATTTGTAATTCCACTCCATTCAAAACTGTCAATTTTTGCGACATTATTATTACATGATGTAAATAAAAATAAAACTAATAGCGTATATAGTATGTTTTTCATAATTAAAATTTTTTTTATAAATAAAATTAAATCTAAATATATTCAAGGAAAATTCAAAAACTAACAATAAATCACGAACAAATTCCGTACAATTTTTACATAATAAGTAGTTGATTTTAAAATAAATATATACTTTAATTTAATATATATAACTATCTGATAATCAATTATTTGCCGATACAAAATTTAGAAAAGATATTACCTAGTATTTCATCATTTGTTACTTCTCCAGTTATCTCTCCTAAATGATTAAGGGCATATTTAATATCTAATGCTAAAAGGTCTGTATTTGATTTATTATTGATATTCTTTTTAACATTTAGTATTGATTCTTTAACCTTATTTAAAATATCATAATGTCTCTCATTTATCATTATGGATGATTCTTCTCTAATTATATGTTTATTAATAAAATTTGTTATAATATCTTTTAGTTTAATTATATCTTTTTCTTTTACACCTGATATTATAGGGTAGTTATTTGAATGAAAAAATTCTTTAATTTCCTTTTTTACAGTTAAATCAGACTTATTTCCTATAATAATTACGTTTTTATTCTCTAAATATTTAGTTTTTAGTTCAGATTTGATTGATTTAAGTTCTGAATTGTTTAGGTCAATAATATATAGAACAATTGATGCATCTTTAGTTTTCTTTAAAGCTTTTTCTATTCCTATTTTTTCAATTTTATCAAATGTATCTCTTAAACCTGCTGTATCTATAAATCTTACTGTATTTCCATCTAATGTGATGGTATCCTCAATTATATCTCTAGTTGTGCCTGGTATATCTGAAATAATTGCTTTTTCTTCATTTAATAAGGCATTAAGAATCGTTGATTTTCCAACATTAGGTTTTCCAAGGATAATTATCCCTATTCCATCCTTTATGACATTATTTAGCTTATAACTATCTATCATAATTTCAGAAAAGCTAATAATTTCATCAAGATTGTTATTTAACTGTGTTCTATTGGCAAATTCAACGTCTTCTTCAGAAAAATCTAACTCTAATTCTAATAGACTAGAAAAATTAATAAGATCCTTTCTAAGTTTTTTTATTTTATTTGAAAAAACACCTTTTATATGATTGATTGCTATTTTATGTGAATTTTTTGATTTTGATGAAATAATGTCTGCAACCGCTTCGGCTTGAGATAAATCCATATTACCATTTATAAAGGATCTGAATGTAAATTCACCTTTATTTGCAATTCTGGCACCAAGATCAATAGTTGCAGATAATATTGTTTTTATGATGTATGATGAACCATGGGATGATATTTCAACAAGATTTTCCTTAGTATATGATTTTGGTGCTTTGAAAACTGAAACCAACACTTCATCAATTACCTTTTTTTTATATTCTAAATTACCAAAATGAATACTATGAGAATTGACTTTTTTTAAATTTTTTTTTGGAAAAAGTTTATTTACTATGTCTATAGAATTTTTACCTGATAATCTAATGATAGCTATAGCACTTTCACCATATGCTGTTGATTGAGCTACTATAGTTTCATTTATTTTCATATTTAACCTTAAAGCATTAATAAACCACTAAATTAAAGCTTAATTCATCAGTTAACGATTAAATTATTAATAAAAAGTATATTTTAGATTACCAAAAAGATTGGTGTTTTAATTTATACTATTGTTCATAACAATAAAGTTGTTACGATTAAGGGACAAGGAAATATTATTGATTCCGGATTGTTATATTAATTCTGTTTTTTTAATTTGTTTTCAAAAACTTTTTTAAACTTTTCTAGCTTTGGTGTTATAACAAAAGAACAGTAAGTTTCATTAAAATTTAAATTATAATAATCTTGATGATATTCCTCAGCAAGAAAAAAATTTGTATATTCTTTTATCTCAGTAACTATAGGATTAACATATGCCCCTGATTGATCAAGTTTTGATTTATATTTAATAGCAAGATTTTTTTGTTTCTCATTATGATAAAGAATAATTGATCTATATTGTGTTCCAACATCATTTCCTTGTCTATTCAAAGTAGTTGGGTCATGTGTCTTCCAAAATATTTCAAGCAATTCAACATAACTGATTATATTAGGATCATATTTTAATTGTATTACTTCTGCATGATTAGTTACCCCTGAAGTTACAAGTTTATAGGAAGGATTATTAAAATCACCACCAGAATATCCTGACTTAACAGAAGAAACACCTTCTACCATTTCAAATATTGCTTCTGTACACCAAAAACAACCTGAACCAAAAGTTGCAATTTCATTTTCCATATAATAAACGGTTAATAAAGAATAAAAATAAGTTATTAAAAAAAAATTAAACATAAAGTAAGAGCTATCTAACTACAATTATCTACAATATTTATTTATTACACTTATAGATTCATAATAATTTAAAGATTGAGATATAAGAAAATTTTTACATGCTTTTTTACTATCATTTAAACTCAAATAAATAAGACCCATATAATAATAATTTTCAGGAAAATCTTTTTTTAAAGAAATTGATCTTTTATAAGATTTTACTGCTTCAACAAAATTCCCTTGATTGTGATATGATCTTGCAAGCCAATAATGACCTAGAAATAGATCTTTATTGATTTTTAAAGCTTTTTTTGAATAAGATTCTGACATTATATAATCAGAATTTCTGTGATAATATATCGCTAAACTAAGATGAGCAGAAGTGTGTTTTTTATCTATATTCAGAACATTCATATAATCTTTAAAGGCCCTTTCAAAATTTCCTATTTCTTCATATGACCTACCCCTTCTATATATTGATTTTGTGTTGTTAGGATTTAACTTTATAGATTCATCGTATGAAATGATAGCTTTTTTATAATCCCCTTTTTTATAATATGAATCTCCATTTTGCGCATCATTGTTAACACAGCTAAATAATAAAATAAGAAAAAAGTAATTTTTGCGCTTCATCTTTTGTTTAAAGGAAATTAATTTTTAGTTTTATCTAAAATATTTATTTGATAAATCTAATTATTTATGTTAACTATTTCAGAAGAAAATTACTTAAAAACAATTTACAATTTATCAAACTCTGGTGAAAATCAAGTTTCAACAAATTCTATATCTGATTTTTTAAAAACAAAACCTTCCTCTGTAACAGATATGATCAAAAAATTATCTGCAAAAAAGTTATTATATCATAAAAAATATAAAGGTACTAACATATCAGAGAGTGGGAAAAAACTTGCAATTAAAATTATCAGAAAACATCGTTTATGGGAAGTTTTTTTATTTGATAAATTAAAATTCAAATGGGATGAAGTTCATAATATAGCTGAAGAATTAGAACATATTTCTAATGAAGAATTAATAGACAAATTAGATGATTATCTAAAAAATCCAAAAATTGACCCCCATGGTGATCCAATACCTAATAAAAATGGAGAAATTGACTTAAAACCTAAAACCCTGCTTTCTAATTTATTGATTTCTGAAAATTGTATTGTTAATTCAGTTAATGATGAAGAAATAGATTTTTTAGAATACCTAAATAAAATAAAAATACATATAGGTTCTAAAATCAAAATAATAGACATATTATCTTTTGATAAATCATTGGAAATTGAAATTGATAAAAAAAAATCAACTTTTATATCAAATCAAGTTGCTAAAAATATTCTTGTAACTAAATCGAATTAGATGGATAATATATTAAACTTTTTTGAATCTCAAAATTCACCTTTAATGCAAGCTTTATATGCTGGATTATTCACATGGTTTCTTACTGCATGTGGTGCAGGATTGGTCTTTTTCTTTAAATCATCCAACAGAAAATTATTAGATGCATCTCTTGGTTTTACTGGAGGAGTTATGATAGCAGCCAGTTTTTGGTCATTACTTTCTCCTGCTATAGAATATGTTGAATTACAAAATGAACTTGGTTTAAGTACAACGCCAGTTTGGCTACCTCCTGCTATTGGGTTTTTTACAGGTGCATTATTTTTATTTATTATTGATAAAATAATTCCTCATCTTCATCTTTTCGGAAAAAAAGATGAAGCAGAAGGTCCAAAAACTGATCTTGAAAAAACAGTACTTTTAGTATTAGCAATTGCAATCCACAACATTCCTGAAGGATTAGCTGTAGGAGTTGCATTTGGAGCTTTAGCATCTCCTGATTTATTAGCTCTAGATGGATCTTCAATATTTACCTTAGGTTCTGCTGTTGCATTAGGTTTGGGAATAGGTATACAAAATTTCCCTGAAGGATTTGCTGTAGCTATGCCGCTTAGACGAATTGGAGTATCAAAATTAAAATCATGGCAATGGGGTCAATTATCCGCAATTGTTGAGCCAATATTTGCAATAATTGGAGCTGCTATAGTCATGACTATTTTACCAATTCTACCTTACGCACTATCTTTTGCCGCTGGAGCAATGATTTTTATCGTGGTTGAAGAAGTTGTTCCTGAGAGTCAAAAAGGAGGAAATATAGATTTAGCAACTATGGGATTAGTTTTAGGTTTTATTATTATGATGTGTCTTGATGTTGCTTTGGGTTGAAATAAACCTACCTGAAATATATTTAAATCTTTTTTTTTAGATTTTAGGTAAATAAAAAGTCCTATTTTAATTTAAAAGGATTTTATCTTTCTTTTTTGTTAAAAGATAAGACTTTTTAAATTGAGCTATATCAAGTATTATCCTGTTTTTAAATTTTGAATTAAACTCATAGAAGCAACTATTATACACAATCAACTCTTTTATAGGATTTGAAGAAATTACTTTTGCATTTAAGTTTATAACTAAATGATCCTTATCTGTATAAGAATCATTTAACTTTAATTCAACCGTTTTACCATTAATTTTTATATGTGATTTTCCATTTATATATTTGGTTAAACATAAGGCCGTCATCTGCTTAATATTACAATCTGAATTGAAATTAAAATTATTAACTTCAGCTTTTTCAATTGTAAATTTCATGTTTAAATAATCGCCATTTAGTTGGTAACTGTATTCAGCTATATGTTTAGCATGAAAAAAAGGAAATGTTATTATATATAAAAAGACATATAGTAATTTCATTGAATTTTTTATTTTATGATTAATTTTTTGGTAATCTGATTATTATCAAAATCAATTTGAATAAAATAAATTCCCTTACTATAATTAGCTACTTTTATTGTTTCTTCATAAGTATTTGAAGAATAAATCATTCTAGCATTAGAACTAAATATCTTAATACCTTTAATTTTTGTTTTATCCAAGTCACTATTTAATTTAATATTAAAATTAGTACTAGTAGGATTTGGATAAAGGGTTATATCAACTTCTGAAGCTGAAAAATCTTCAATAGATAATATATTTGTACCACAGTCTGTTACTGCTGTAGAGTTTGGACAATTTGGACCAATCTTAAAAGAATTATCTACATACAAACCTTTTAAACATCTTGGAATATATGGCCAATTATCTGTAAGGACATAATAATAAGTTCCATCAGGATATTCAGGTGTTATTCCAAAACGTCCACCACATTCATCTAATTTAGATAATGAAGGTACATACTCATAATCTTCGACATAATTTCCATTATATGTTCCATTTGGTGCTGTTATTCCATCTCCTGGTCTACTACCAGATTTTAATTGAAAACTACTGTTAAAAGCAGAAACACCATTCATTGAATCATTTGGATCGGAATACAAATATTTATAATATATTGGAAAACCATCAGCCGCATACCCTAAAAGAGGAGAATGGGAAGAACCATCAATATTTAAATCATTATTAAAATAATCAGTTGGAATATTATGATAATGGTAACGACTTACATTATTTACATGCCCACCATTTAAATCCATATTTAATTCAAAATCTGCTTCAATATGCCAATTTAGGTTTTCTTCAGCAGTATTGGGATTTGTAAAATACAATCGAGCAAAAGGAGAATAATTTACACCTTGACTTGAAACTCCAAAAATAATTCCACCACCACAACCTTGAGAAGAAGGATCTTCTATAAGTTCAGTTGCTGTCGTTGTAAATTCTGGATCTAAACACATGGAATATTCAAAATCCTGTCCTTCCAAAGTATTCATTCCTCCAAATGGACCATATTGATGAGCAGGAATATTGTTTGTATAACATTTTCTAACATGATTTACAATATCAAAACAAACAGCATTTGTAGTTTCATTCGCGAAAATAACAGCTGGTTCACAGACTAAAATATTATCAACATATGGGTCAGTTCCATTGGTAAATTCTATTAAATTGTTTTCTCCGTCATTATCAGGATCATCATTTGGACCATAAGTATAAGAGAGTAATTCTCTAAATTCCCAAGCGTCATCTAATCCATCAGCATCCACATCAGGCTCTGTTCCTGAAAACAACGTATTTGTCGGATCTAAGGTAGGCATAGCAGCGTTTACTGTTTTTAAATGATCTCTTAATTTAATACAAAAGTCAAGCGTTATGTTTGGTAAAGAAGTTGAAAGGTCATTATTTTCACCAATATCTGTTGAAAGATCGTATAAATAGGTATTCCCAGTTTCATACTCTACAATTAATTTGTAATTCCCATCCACCAAAGCAGAACGCGGAGTTTTATTGGGATTAACGTCATAATGTGGCGAATGGAAGTATAAAGGCTCTGATCGATTAAAAGTATTTCCTGTTAATAACGGAACCAAACTTTGCCCATCAATATTATTTGGTAATGCTACACTGCTTCCTGTCAATTCCGCTATAGTTGGAAATAAATCATATTCAACAACAGCTTCAGTATTGTAACTGTTTGAAGCGATATTCGGTCCTTTTATTATAAAAGGCACTCTTATTCCGCCTTCAAATAAAAACGTTTTACCAAAGGATAATGGGGTGTTATCAGTAAGGTTTATCTGTCCTCCATTATCTGAAACTAAAAATATATAGGTATTGCTATCAAGTCCAAGGTTTGTTATTTCTGTCAATAATTGTCCAATACCATCATCAGTATCTTCCGTCATTGCAGCATACTCTACTCCTGTATGGATTACACCTGGAGGTCTTTGGATAGGATCATTATAAAGATCAATGGTTTCTTGCCTTGCTTCTATATTATTATGTACCGCATAATGAGAAAGCTGAAGCAAAAATGGTACTCCATCAGTAACAGCATCCTGAATAAAGCTAATAGATCTCTTGGTTAGATCAAATATCTTTTTTGGATCAACCTGTACCGTAGCTCCTTGATTACCATTACTATTATTGGTACTACCATCATTGAAATCAAATCCATTGTTAGACGGACTTGATGCAGCAGTATTTCCTAAATGCCATTTACCGAAATGCGCTGTTCTGTAATTCATTCCTATAGATTTTAACCATTCAGCATAAGTAATATCTGCGCCATCTAATGTGGTTTCAGTAAGAGCTTCAATCAGAATTTTTCCAGTTGCTATATCATTATCCGTACTAGTAAAGTTGTTTCTAGCAGTTGTTCGTCCTGTTAAAATACTTGCACGAGAAGGAGCACATTTAGGAGCAGGAGCATATCCTTGTGAAAAAGTCATTCCTGATTGAGCTATCAACTCTATTTTAGGAGTAAGGTAAAAATCGCT
>CAZYIL010000071.1:0-8131 GCA_964646945.1 uncultured Marinoscillum sp.
ATGTTGGGTACAAAACGGAGTCAATAATAATTAGATCTGAATCAATAAATAATGAGATAGAAATAAATTTAATACCTTTAACTTCAACACTTAATGAAGTTGTTATTGCTGCTAATTCAAACAAGTTTTTACAAACTAATACAGAGATTAGCAAACATCAGATTTCTACAAAACAAATAAATTTAATGCCCAGCATTGGAGAAGTTGATATCTTTAGGTCTCTTCAGCTATTGCCAGGCGTCAGTGGCACTTCAGAAAGCAGTTCAGGATTACACATTAGAGGGGGAGAACCAGAACAAAATTTAGTCCTACTTGATGGAATTAAGGTTTATAATGTTGAACATTTTTTTGGTTTTTTTAGTGCATTTAATGCCAATGCTATAAAAAGTGTAGACCTATATAAAGGTGCTTTTCCTGCTAGATATGGAGGTAGATTATCAGGGGTAATTGATATGATTGGAAGAACGGGTAGTTTTAATGAAATTAAAGGTCAAGTTTCAGTAAACTTGCTAAGTGCTGGAGGAAGTATAGAATTACCATTTAAGAAAAAATTTAGTTTGTTTGTTTCAGGAAGAAGATCCTTTACAGATATTCTTGAAACCACCTTTTTTAAAAGAATCTTTCAACAGTTTGATGATGATGATGATAATATTGAAGAGTTAGAAGAATTTGTTCCAACGTTTAATTTTTATGATTTTAATTCAAAGCTTTCCTATAAACCTTCAAACAAAGATTTAATAACTTTTAGCTTTTATAAAGGACAAGATAATTTGGATGAGACAAGTATAACGGATAGACATGTTTATCCCGATATTGGTCCTGAATCAATAAATATCCTTGGAAATATTTCTAAAATATCAAAATGGGGTAATGATGGGTATGGTTTTAAATGGTCTAGACAATTGAATCCAAAATTTTATAATACTTTAAATATTTCTTATTCTGAATATTTTAGTAATAGAGATGATAATTATTCAGTTAAAGCTATTATCCCAGATAACGATTCTACGATTATAGATTTTAAATTAAAATTGATTCAAAGAAATAATGTCAAAGATTTTACAGCTCGATATGATGGGGAATTGGTTTTATCAAAAAATAACAATTTGGAATTTGGTTTAGAATACACAAAATCATCTGTTGATTATACTTTTGTAAGAGATGATACGCTGAATCTAATAACAACGGATCAGGATTCTAAATTATATTCCTATTACTTATCATATAGTTTGAATTCAATTAAAAATTTAAAATTAAAAATTGGTTCTAGAGGCAGTAGATATGATTTTAATAAAAAAAATTATTTTTCACCTCGAATTAATTTCGACTATAAAATAGTTGAAAATATAAAATTCAAATTGGGATATGGGATCCACTATCAATTTGTTAAAATGATTTTAGGAGAATCTGTGACTTCTAGTTCTAGAGATTTTTGGCTTTTAGCCAACGGTGAAGATGTTAAAATTGGAAAGGCAACACATTATGTTGCTGGCATTTCCTATGAGAGAGATGCATGGCTTATCGATCTAGAAGCTTTTTATAAGAAGCTTGAAAATCTAACTGAATTTTCTTTGAGATACCAATCTATGGATTTAAGATCTTTATTTTTTAATGGGTCAGGGGAAGTAAAAGGATTTGAAGTTCTTATGCAAAAGAAAATAGAAAAATATACGGGGTGGATTTCTTATACTTATACGGATGTAGATCATTTATTTCCTCTTTTAAATGAAGGAAAAAATTTTCCAGGATATCACAGTCAGAAAAATGAATTTAAAATATTTAATAATTATGAAATCAATGGATGGAATTTTTCAGTGTCTTTTATATATGGTTCTGGTCAATCATATACAGAACCTTCTTATAAATACAATGTTAATCTTCTTGATGATTCTCAATTGACTTTTATTGGTGTAGGCCCAAAAAACGGATCTCTTCTTCCTGATTATCATAGAATGGATCTTGCTGCTCATCATATTTTTAATTTTAATGGGATAAAAGGTGATATAGGAGTTTCTATTTTTAATCTTTATAATAGAGTTAATACTTGGCATTATGAGTATGATTTCAATCAGGATCCTGTTTTGAAAACAAAAGTAAAATATTTAGGTTTTGTACCTAATGTTAACATAAAATTTGAATTGTAGTTATGAGGTATTTGTTTTTTATAATATTGGCATTTGTTATTTTTTCTTGTGATGAAGAATCATCTATCTCTGAGAATTTTGTTGTTGAAGCATTTTTGTTTCAAGGAGAATCTATTGATGATATAAAAATTACAAAAGCTAAAATGTATAATAGTTCTGATACTACCGAAGAAGCTATTTCAAATGCAAATGTTAAGATATTATTTAATGGGTCTGAATACCAATTAGATTATGATGCTTTGAGTGAAAGATATGTAATGAAAAATAGTTCACTAGATATTATCTCAGGTAAGCAGTATGATCTTGAAGTTACTGTAAAAGAAAGAACTGCAACTGCTGAAACTTTGGTGCCAACAAAACCAGCTGGCTTAACACTGTCAAATGATAAAATTGTTATTCCTAACTTAGTTCTTTCACCTGCTCTTCCAACCATTCTTGGAAATTTATATGAAAATGCTAGAACAGTTGTTTCTTGGGATAATCCAGATAATGAATATCACTATCTTACTATAAAATATATGGGAGATTCTGAAAATCCTATTTTCTCAGATGAGATACCAAGTGGAGTTGGAGTGTTTTTTCAAAATTTTTCTATCGTTTCCGAACCTACTAAGGATGAGAAATATACAACAATAGCTTTAAGTTTAAAAAATTATGGAAAATATAGGGTTTCACTATATAAGATCAATCAAGACTATGTAAGTTTATTTGAGAATCAAGAACAAGATGGCCACGAATTAAATGAACCTCCTTCAAACATAACCAATGCTTTTGGCATTTTTTCAGCTTTTGCTAGTGATACAACTTCATTTGAAATAGTGAAAGAATAAATAATTAATTCATAATAATCATATCAATTCCTTTTTCTTTCAATTTATCAGTTGTTTCTTTCAACTTCTCATTTTTTAGCGTATCGAATTGTACTCCCACATTTTTTAATCTTGTACTTAATAATTCATAGACTTCATAATATGAGTCTGATGGCTTAAAATCAGCTATTGGGACATTTCCACCTAAATAAGCTAATTTTTCTCCAATCATTTTTTCAAATCTTACATCATCTTGACCAGTCCCTGTAACTTTCAACTGAATTAGTTGTTTTTCAACATTTAAGAATTCAGATTCCAGAGTATCAACTATTCCAATAAGTTCTTCCTTTTGGTTAGTATTTTTTAACATGGCTTTAAGATCAAGTAATTGTCTTCTGACAATTTCAATAGAATTAATATAATATGCTACTAGATTTAAATCTTCATAAATTTTTTCCATCAATTCATTTTGAAGCATTATATCTTCCATGGTACCTTCAGAATGAGGATCTTTTATAACTTCTAATGATTTAGTTATAACATCATCTTCTAACTTGATATGTACATTATATGTGCCAGGTGGAGACACTATAGATAAATCGAATGGCACTTTTCTTTCTCTACTTTTATCAAGAGATACCCATTCAGCATATAAAGGTTTTGTTCGTAATACAATTTCATCTGTGCTTTCTCCTGAAAAATCCCACCATACTCTATTAATACCTTTATTTCCTTTATCCTTTATTGATTTTATAGTATCATTATCTGAATTTGTTATAATAATTTCTATTTCTTCTTTTTCTTTTAGCCAATAATTAATGGATGCTCCACTTGGAGGATCTTCTCCAGTAGAAGCTTCAGGAAACATTTGAAGGCTGCTAGTTACGTTACGAAATCTATATGCAGGTTTAACATCGAATAAATGCAAATCTTTTTGCTCTATATTTTTATCCAGTTGTTGTAATGGAGAGATATCATCTAATATCCATATGCCACGCCCATAGGTTCCAACAACAAGATCATTAAAATCCTCTTGAATATCCATCCAATACATGGGTGCAGGAGGTAAGTTTGACATCAGGCTTTGCCAATTTTCTCCATCGTTATAGGATATGTACAGTGCATTTTCAGTACCTAAGTATAAAAGTCCTTTTTTAATAGGATCTTCTTTGACGCATCTAGTGTAACTTAGATTACCTTCTTTAATTCCGTTAGTAATTTTCTTCCAAGATTTTCCATAATTTTCAGTTTTATATACATAGGGTTCAAAATTTCCTATTTGATGAAATTCTATAGTAAGATATGCTTTTCCAGCATCCCATTTTGATGCTTCTATGTTTCTAACGACACCGAGCTTAGGGAGGTTAGGGATATTTTTAGTTACGTTTTCCCATTCTGTATTATTGCCATTTCTTATCCACACTAATCCATCATTTGTTCCAGCCCATAATACACCTTTTTGTACTGGCGATTCATCGAAAGCGTAAATAACGTTTGCATATTCAACAGCAATGTTATCTCCAGTAAGACCACCTGAAAATCCTTGCATTGTTTTATCATTTAAACTTAAATCGGGGCTTATTACATCCCAAGTTTGACCATCATTTGTTGTTCTATGTACGTGTTGACTAGTTACGTAGATTGTTTTGTTATCATGAGGAGATATTAAAAGAGGAAAAGTCCATTGGAATCTGTATTTTAATAATGAAGCATGACTTCCAGCAGCAAATTCCGGCCATACCTCAAGTTGTCTATATTGTTTTGTTTTTTCATTGTATCTTGTAACGATACCTCCTAGTGGACCAAACCCTGAAGCACTAGACCATACAATATCAGGATTTTTCGGATCAGCTGTTGCAAAACCACTTTCACCACCACCAACTTCTCTCCACATACCTGATTGAATCATTCCTGGGCCAAACCAATTTCCAGTTCTAGTTCTACTTGGTCCTTTCATTGATGGACCGTCTTGCCTATTGGTTAATACATTATAAGGAATATTGTTGTCAGTAGTTACATGATATAGTTGAGCTATAGGTAAGAATGTTCTAAGCCACGATTTTCCTCTATTTTGTGAAATAGAAATTCCTCCATCTCCTGCTACGGCCATCCTATTTCCATTAGAAGGATCTATCCACATTTCATGATGATCCCAATTTGGAGATGACAATTGTGAACGATTTTCTAGTGAGACTCCACCATCAATGCTCGAAAAAAATCTATAACTGATAAAATAGATTTCATTTGGATTATCTGGTGAAGCAGCAGTTCTTGTATAATAAGCTTGTCTACTGCCTAATTCTCTATTTGAATTTATTAGCTTAAAAGTTTTACCGTTATCATCAGATCTCCATAATTCTCCAGATTCCGTGTCTTTTCCTTGATAAGGAACACCATCACCAGTTTCAATAAGAGCGTATAATCTATCTGGAGCTGCAGGAGTCATAGCTAGCGCTATTTTTCCGACATCTTTTTTTGGCAAGCCATTTTCTTTTAACCTTTTCCAAGAAATTCCTCCATCTATCGATTTAAAAAGACCACTTCCTGGACCGCCACTTACTCTTCTCCATGTTTTAAGATCTAACTGCCAAGCACCTGCAAATAAGATTCTTGAATTGTTAGGGTCCATAACAATATCTGAGATACCAGTATTATCATCTATATAAAGAGTATGTTTCCATGTTTCTCCTCCATTATTACTTATGAACACCCCTCTTTCTTTTTGCGGAGAGTAGGCATGACCTAATGCTCCCACATAAATAAGATTTGGATTTTTCGGATGAACAAGAATTCTACTAATTCTACCGGAATTTTTTAAACCCATATGTTTCCATGTTTCTCCTCCATCATCAGATTTATATACTCCATTCCCTATGGATACATTAGAACGGATAGAACTTTCACCAGTTCCTACATATATTGTCATTGGATCAGAAGGAGCAATAGCTATTGCTCCAATAGAATGGACTTCTTGATCGTCGAAAATAGGATTCCAATTTAAACCTCCATCTGTAGTTTTCCAAACCCCTCCTGATGCAGCTCCAACATAATAAGTAAGAGGATTATTAGGGATTCCAGCAACTGATGTAAGTCTATTTCCTATTGGACCAATATGTCTGAATTTCATTGCTTTAATTACATCCTTGTTAATGGATTGTGACATAGATGAAGCAGAGCTAGCAATTGTTATGAGAATTGTGAAAAATATGGTGTTGATAATTTTGTTCATTTTTAGTTATTTTAAGTTGAATGATAAATATAGATGAAAAATAAAATAAAAGTAAATTACATATGTGAATTAAATTTTATTATTAAAAAATGGATTCAAAACTTACAGTTGTAATAGTCAATTTTCAATCTTGGGAGTTTTTATCTCAATGTATTGACAGTCTTTTAAATCAAAATTCTGGGCCTCCAAAAATTATTGTCATTGACAATTTTTCTAATGATGGAATGTTAAAAATTTTTAAAAAAAAATACAATTTTATTAAATGGATTGAGCTTGATTATAATTCTGGGTTTTCAAAGGCTTGCAATATTGGAGCAAAATATGTAGAAACATCTTGGATGTTGTTTTTAAATCCAGATTCTGTACTACCACGCAATTGTTTAGCTGATTTGATAACATTTTGTGAAAATAATAAGGAATTAAAAATCATTTCAGTTAGGGTAAAAAATAATTTTTTAAATAAATCTTTTTCTCATGGATTCTATTTTAATTTTTGGACCGTTTCAAATTTCATTAGACAATTTTACATTTTCTTTTCAAGAGGCAACAAGAAACAACAAATCATCAATGGAAAAAAAGTTTTCTTCATAGGGTGGGTTTCAGGAGCCTTCCTTCTTATAAGAAAAAAAGATTTTACTAGAGTTGGAGGTTGGGATGAAGATTATTGGATGTATGCTGAAGATATGGATTTTTGTAAAAGAGCTTTGGATTATAATTTAAGAACTTGTGTTATTTATGATTTGCATTATCATCATACACATGGAGGATCATCTAGAAAAAATGAAAAAATTAAATTAATAACAAAAGCAGAATTAACGTCTTCAAAACACATATTTATCGAAAAGCATTTACAAGGAATTGAGAAAAGAATGAGCCATGTTCTACTAATATTTACATCATTTATAGAATTAGCTTTATTGTTTCCTTTTTCTGGATTTCATAGATCATTATTATTTAAACTTATAAAATATTGGAGAAAAAGTATAAGTACTAATACTTGGAAATCACTTTATAGAGAAGAGGAATGAAATTATTTGATTGAGTGCCAGTAAGCTAACCCTATCATAAGCCCTTGAAATGGGAGTCTCCAAATTGCTACTGCTTTGCTTACTCCAAGTCCTTCTTGGGCTATTTCACTTTGAGCTAGATATATATTAGCAGGAAATACAACTACTAAAAGAATAATTAAACCCCAAGACGCATAAAATCTATACTTTGGGAATATAATTAGAAACCCTAACAAAATCTCAAAAAAGCCGCTTATGTACACTAATTCTAAATGATAAGGAAGATAGGGAGGCATTATATGAAGAAAATATTCAGGATCTATAAAATGAACTATTCCTATATGAACATAAAAAATAGACATTGATAGAATGGTAAGAAGTTTAAATATTTTCATTTACATAAACTAAACAATATGGAAAGATAACTTACTTATTTAATCTTTTATGATTTAAATTAGTATTTAAATGAACATCAAATTTTTTCTTATTTTACTTCTATTTTTTTCTCAAGATATATATTCCCAAGATGCTACAGAAATATTAGAGGAATCCGAAGAAAGAATTAGAGGAATCAAATCTTCTTATACTGAAATGGTCATTACTGTAGTAAGACCAAAATGGAGCAAAGAAATGAAAATGAAGGGATGGTCTATAGGAGAAGATTATTTTGTCTCGGTTGTAACCGCACCTGCAAAAGAGAAAGGAGTAGTATTTCTTAAAAGAGAAAATGAAGTTTGGAACTATCTTCCTTCAATTGAGAGAACAATAAAATTGCCGCCTTCAATGATGATGCAAAATTGGATGGGTACAGATTTTACTAATGATGATCTTGTTCAAAGATCTTCAATTACTGATGATTATACTAATACTATAATTGGTGAAGAAAATATTGATGGATTAGATTGTTGGATAATAGAACTTATACCAAATGAAGATGCAGCT
>CAZYIL010000072.1:0-8054 GCA_964646945.1 uncultured Marinoscillum sp.
TATGACATTCCAAATAGTGGATATTTAATTTCAAGTAGAATAGACTTGAAAAATCATGATTATGAAAATTTGAGTTTTTATTGGTCCAACAAAGTTATTCATCAAGAAAAAAATTATGATTATGAGAAATCTGTAACAACAATAAACTACTATGATAAAGATAATAACTATGATTATCTATCAGCTTCTTCCACAGAAATAATTGAAGAAAACATAAAGATACCCTTAAAATGGATTTCCACTAAACAACAATTTTTCTCATCAGCTATAATTACCGAAAATATTTTCAATAATACTCTTTTAAAAACAGTGTATAATGAAGATACTTCTTTTATAAAAACAACAATTATTGAGACAGAAATTCCATTAATAAATCGTTCATCAAGTTTCTCATTTTACTTTGGCCCAAACAAATATGATATATTAAAAAATATAACAATTGGATTTGATAAAAATGTCTATTTAGGTTGGTGGGGTGTGAATTCATTTAATAAATACATAATCATACCAATTTTTAATTTATTAGAACAATCTATATCTAGCTATGGATTAATAATATTTATTATGGTGATTTTAATAAGGATCATTATAACCCCTTTTACCTATAAATCTCACATATCTATGGCTAAAATGAAAATTGTAAGTCCTGAAGTAAATAAAATCAAAGAAAAATATTCTGGAGATATGCAAAAATCACAAGCTGAAATTATGCAGTTATATCAAAAAACAGGAGTAAATCCTTTAGGGGGATGTTTGCCGTTACTTTTTCAACTACCTATTTTAATATCAGTATTTTATTTTTTGCCAAACGCAATTGAATTAAGACAAAAATCCTTTTTATGGGCTGAAGATCTTTCAAGTTATGACTCTATATTAAATTTACCATTTTCAATTCCATTATATGGTGATCATGTAAGTTTTTTTACTTTACTTATGACTGTATCTACTATTTTAATAAACAGTGCTAATAGTCAAATGCAAACAATGGAAGGTCCTATGAAAATTATGCAATATGTTCTTCCTATTATGTTTTTATTTATTTTTAATAATTTTTCATCAGGACTTACTTATTACTATTTTTTATCAAATGTATTATCATTCGGTCAAGTTTATTTGTTTAGGAGATTAGTAAACGAAGATGACATAAAAAAGGAAATAGACTATAATAGAAAGCAAAATTTGAATGTTAAAAAATCAAGCTTTAGAATAAGATTAGAAGAAGCAATGAAAGCTAATCAAGAAGCTCAAAAAAATAGAAAAAAAAATAATAAGTAATTAATAAACTTTAGATTTATCTATATGGGAAAAATTATCTCCATTGCTAACCAAAAAGGAGGTGTTGGAAAAACCACCACTGCAATTAATTTATCTGCTAGTCTAGCTGCACTAGAATATAATACTCTTATCATAGATGCTGACCCACAAGCAAATTCAACTTCTGGATTGGGTCATGATCCAAGAGATATTAAAAAAAGCATTTATGAATGCATGATAGAAAACATTCCTATTAAAGAAGCTATTCTTAAAACAAATGTTAAATTTCTTGATATAGTACCTTCTCACATTAATTTGGTTGGTGCTGAAATTGAAATGGTAGATATTGAAAATAGAGAAATTAGGATGAAAGAGATATTAAAAAGTATATTAAATAAATATGATTTTATAATAATTGATTGTTCCCCATCATTAGGTATAGTAACTATCAACTCTTTAACAGCATCTAATTCAGTAATAATACCAGTTCAATGTGAATACTTTGCACTAGAAGGATTAGGTAAATTGCTAAATACTATTAAAATTGTTCAATCTCAGTTAAATCAAAATTTAACAATTGAAGGTATATTATTAAGTATGTACGATGTAAGACTAAGACTTAGCAATCAAGTGGTTGAAGAAGTTCAAATGCATTTTAAATCGCTTGTATTTAATACAATAATTCCTAGAAATGTAAAGCTAGGTGAAGCTCCTTCATTTGGAGTTCCAGCAATTTCACATGATGCTGATTGTAAAGGTTCTATGAGTTATATAAATTTAGCTCGTGAATTAATTTCAAAAAATAAAACTCTTGTGAAAAATGAAGGGTAAAAAAAAAGTTTTAGGAAGAGGTTTAAATGCATTACTAGGTAAAGATTATGAGAAAGGTGTTTTAGAAGATCAAGTAAGCTTAAGCAAGTTTAATGAAATAGAAATAAATAATATTTCTCCAAATCCTTTTCAACCAAGAAAAAAATTTAACAATAAAGCTATAAATGAATTAGCTACATCTATAAAATCACAGGGTATTATTCAACCAATAACAGTCAGAAGAATTTCTAACAATAAATATCAGCTAATAACAGGAGAAAGAAGAATACGTGCTTCTAAAATAGCAGGTATAAACAATATTCCAGCTTATATTATTAAAGTAAATAAGGAAAAGATGCTTGAAATGGGCATAATTGAAAACATACAAAGAGAAGATTTAAATTCTATTGAAATTGCTACATCATACAAAAGACTGATTGACGAATGTAATATTAGTCAAGAAGATTTGGGGGGGAGATTAGGTAAAGATAGATCGACAATTAATAATTATTTAAGATTACTAAAATTACCGCCATTTATTCAAAATGGATTAATTGATAATAAAATTTCAATGGGTCATGCTAGAACTTTAATCACAATAAATAATTTAGAATCTCAATTAGCTATTTACAAAAAAATTATTTCAGATAAACTATCAGTAAGACAAGTAGAAACTTTGGTAAAAAAAATTAATTCTATAAAAGAGAAGATTTCTATTGATAGAAAAAGTAATGAATTAATTAAAATGGAATCAAAATTATCATCCTATTTTGGAACTAAGGTCCTAATAAATAATAATCAGCGTCAAATTATTATTCGGTTTGAATCTATTAATGATTTGAATCGTATAATAGATTTATTATGAAAACAACCATCATTAGATCATATTTAACACTTATCATTTTATTTATTATTAGCAATAATATGAATTGTCAAATTATTGAGATGAAAGATAGTTTGCTATTAAAAAAGAATTTAACTGAAGTAAAAGTAAATAATTCAAAATATAACAAAGCACCTATTTTATCATCCATTCTTCCAGGATTGGGTCAAATTCATAATAAACAATATTGGAAATTACCTGTAATTTACGGTGGTTATTTATTAATAGGTCATTATATAAATTTCAATAATAAAATGTACAAAGAATTTAAAAATGCTTTAATTTTTGAAATAGATGATGATGAATTGACCATAAATCCATTTCCAAATTTTACTGAATCATCGTTAGAGAGAAACATGGAGTATTGGAGAAGAAATAGGGATTTATTAATTATATTCACTGGAGTTTATTATCTCTTAAATATTGTAGATGCTCATGTTTTTTCACATTTAAACAATTTTGATATTGGAGATAATATATCAGCAAATTTATCTACAAATATTAGCAGATTAGGTAGTAGTAATGTGTATGGATTGGGTATAAAATTAAATTTTTAATTGATGAAAAAAGGAATTATAAAAGAATGGTTTGATGCATTGATTTTTGCTGTAATAGTTGCTTCATTAATAAGATGGTCTACTTTTGAAGCTTTTACAATACCAACACCATCTATGGAAAGATCACTGCTTGTAGGTGATTACTTATTTGTTAATAAATTAAATTATGGACCCAGAATTCCAAATACTATTCTTCAAATACCATTAACTCATCAAAAAATTTGGGGAACGAATATTCCTTCGTATTTAGATTGGATTCAACTACCTTATTATAGGTTTCCTGGACTAAGTAAAATAGAGAGAAATGACGTGGTAGTCTTTAATTATCCAAGGGAAATGGATAGACCTATAGATTTAAAAACATATTATGTTAAAAGATGTGTTGGTTTACCTGGAGATACATTGAATATTATGAATACGAAATTGAATGTAAATAATAAACCTTTAGATAATAAAATTGATTTACAATACAGATACTTTTTAAAAACGGATCAATTTATTAACAAAAGAATTTTCAGAAAATATAATATTTCTAATTATTCTAAAAGTGTTAGTGGTTATTACATTCATTGTAATAAAGAAACCGCTAAAAAATTAAAAAATGAAAGGTTTATTCATGATGTTAAAATTCAAATACTTTCTTTAGATGAAAGTAGTTATTCTGTGTTTCCAAATGTAGATGAAATTAAATGGAATATAGATTTCTATGGTCCATTAGTAATACCAAAAAAAGGAATGAAAATTATTTTAAATGAAAAAAATATTAAAATTTATGGTTCAACAATTATGGATTATGAAAAAAATTCAGATCTTAGATTAGAAAATGGTATTATTTTACTAGGTGAAGAAATACTTAAGGAATATACATTTAATCAAAACTATTATTTTATGATGGGTGATAATCGACATAATTCAGAAGATTCAAGGTTCTGGGGATTTGTTCCAAAAGATCATATTGTAGGAGAGGCTTCGTTTATCTGGTTATCAATAAACAGCAATCAAGATTTTCTGAAAAAAATTAGATGGAATAGGTTTTTTAAAATTATTAGCTAAATTAACTTTCCTAAAGCAATTCCTTTCTCACCAGATACTGAGTACAATAAATATTTTTCACTTTTATTAATAAAAATAGCTGGATCGCGTACCTGATTAACATAATTTAGTTCTATACCTTCTATAGATTTTTTTTTTAAAATATTACTTCCTTCGTATTCTAATGATGGTTTTACGATTTTATAAGTGTTCTTAAGATTAAAATTACTCAAATCAAGAACACTACAATAAATTGATTCTTGTATCTCCCCTATTAAAGAATAAAACATAAATATGTTATTTGCTTCTACAAACACTCCAGTATGTCTTAGGTTTTTTATAAATCTATCATTAATTATTTTCCAGGTTTCATCGAGATATTTATAAATAATTCCATAATTATTTCTTCCTTTAGCTATGCTATATAGTTGATTATTATACTTAAAAACTCTAAAATAGTAATAACCTAATTTTTTATTATTAGACACAAAATTAATACCATCAGAAGAAAGGGATTTAAAAGTATATTGAAAATCATTATAAAAAGCATGATAATACATTATGATTTTTTTATTCTTATTGTCAATATGCAAATCAGGACTAGCAATATGTCTCCTACCTGAAGAATTTTCCAAATTCAAAACACCATTTTGAAAAATTGAATAAGGTCCTTCAATAAAATTTGAAAATGCCATTCTTATATACTTTCCATTATGATGAGAAAAATACAAATAATACCTAGCTAAAGGAGATTTAATCCAATCAGGAACCTTGATCAAAGATGGACCATTTATGTTTTCTCCATCATTATTTTGAAACATTTTTGGATATATTAATAGTCCAATTTTTTTTAACTTAAACTTTTTTACCATATTACTTTTTCTAATTTATTTGATATTAAATATTGGTTAGTTTTAGAAAAATGAAAACTATTAAAAAAACCATTATTAGCTGAAAAAGGAGAAGGATGAGAAGAAGAAAGAATTAAATGTTTGTTTGAATTTATAATTTTCACTTTTGATTTTGCATAGTTACCCCACAAGATAAAAACAAGATTTTCTCTATATTTTGAAAGTAACTCAATTATCTTATCTGTAAAGATTTCCCAACCTTTGTTAGAATGAGATCCTGGTAAATTTTTTTTTACTGTTAAAACTGAATTTAATAATAAAACACCTTGAATTGCCCATCTAGAAAGATCTCCGCTCAAAGGAATTTCTTTACCAATATCATTTTTAATTTCTTTAAAAATATTAATCAAAGAAGGAGGTATTTTAACGTTAGTTTTTACAGAGAAACACAAACCATTTGCTTGATTAGGGCTATGATAAGGATCCTGTCCCAAAATAATAACTTTCACTTTATTAAAAGGACATAAATTAAAAGCATTAAATATTTTATTTCCAGGTGGATAAATTTGATTTCTCTTATATTCATCTTTTAGAAATGAAACTAGATTACTAAAATATTCTTTTTCAAATTCATCATTTAATATTTTTTTCCAACTTTTTTCAATATTTACATTCAATGTTTTATACCAATAAAAAATCCAACAATTATTATATTATAATTATATAATCTAATTTTATCAATTATTATTAAAAATGAAAGATAAAAAAATAGTATATATATTAGGAATATTAGCTTTTATTTTTGGAATTCTTTTATTCTATTCACTTTATAGAAATACAGTTTCAGAAAAACAAAGAGTTGCTAAAGAGTTAGAATTAGATTCGGTATACACTCAATTAGATTCTATATCGATCGAATTAGGAAACAAAATCATAACAATTTCACAACTAGGAGGAGAAATTGACACCTTATTGGCAATAAAAGAGAAAATAGAAAATGAAAAGAGAGAATTTAGAAAAAAAGCATATTCACAAATCAATAGACTACAATCTAAAGTAGATGGTTATAAAGAATTATTATTAGCCCAAGATGAAGAAATAATTAAGTTAAAAAAAATTAATGAAGAGTTATACAAGGAAAACTTCGTTCAAAAAGAAGAAATTAGTAAATTAAATTCAGAAATTAATACAATTAACTCATCAAAATCAGAACTAGAAACTAAAGTGAGTTTAGCCTCAAAATTGAACTTAAATTATGTTTCAGTATACGGTATTACCAGATCAGGAAAAGAAATTTTAAATTCTTTTAGAAGTAGACAAACAACAAAAATAAAAATAGGAATTGAAATTAGTGAAAATGAAGTGGCTCCTATTGAGGTAAAAAATATAATGATTAGGATTATCAAACCTGATAACAATGTGTTATTTGATATATCAAAAGGATCAGGATCATTCAAATTTAATAAGAGAGAAATTTTCTATACTGGGAAAAAAGAAATACTATACAACAAAAAAAGTCAAAAATTAACATTTGAATATTTAAAGAACATTGAATTTAAATCTGGAGAGTACAAAGTAGAAATATATACCGAAAATTATATGATGGGCAAAAGTAAATTTATAATTAAATAATTTTCGTTTTATTATTTCATTATACTAAATTTGCTGCTAATTTAAAATTTGATAATGATTAAGGATTACGAAACAGTGTTTATAATAAATCCAGTTCTTTCTGAAACTCAACAAAAAAAGACTGTAAATAAATACAAAAAAATTCTAGAAAATAATAAGGCAAAAATTATTTATAATGAAAAACTTGGCTTTAAAAATCTATCATATCCAATCAAAAACAAAAAAACTGGATTTTATCACCTTTTTCAATTTTCATCTGAAAACAATGAAGTGATAAAAAATTTTGAAACTGAATTCAAAAGAGATAATTCTATATTAAGATTTTTAACCGTTGGCCTTTGTAAGGATGCATTAATCTATAATGAAAGAAGAGCAAAAGGAGAATTTAATAAGAAAAAAAATGAAAAATAGAAAATTTGATTCAGCATTAAGAAATGAAGTTATTGATAGATCGTCATCAAAACCAAAGAAGATATGTAGATTCAAAAAAAGTGGAATTAAATACATAGATTATAAAAATCCTGATTTTTTAATTCAATTTTTAAATGATAATGGTAAAATTTTACCAAGAAGAATCACTGGTACAAGTCAAAAATATCAAAAAAAAGTAACTCAAGCTGTAAAAAGAGCTAGACATTTAGCATTATTACCATTTTCATCTGATTCTTTTAAATAAAAATGGAAATTATTCTTAATAAAGATTTTCCGGGGCTTGGTTTTAAAAATGAAATAATTTCTGTCAAAAATGGTTATGGAAGAAATTATCTGATACCAAAAGGATTTGCGAAAATCGCAAACAATTCTAATAAAAAAATATTAGAGGAAAACATTAAACAAACAACTCATAAAATTATAAAGATAAAAGAAGATGCAACTAAACTTGCTAAAAAAATCGGTGATCTTATTTTAGACATTCCTATTAAAGTTGGAAAAGAGAATAAAATTTTTGGAAATATTACTACCAAACAAATATCTATAAATTTAGAAACTCAAAATATTGTTATTGATAAAAGAAATATATCTATAAATGAGAAA
>CAZYIL010000073.1:0-7952 GCA_964646945.1 uncultured Marinoscillum sp.
CCCTCATTTATTATAAAAAGAGAAAACAATACAAATAATAATATATAATAAATCCTCATAATAAGATTATGAATATAACGAAATATATCTTTTTATGTTTATTTCGTTATCTATCAATTTATTTTTTAATACATTTTCCAATAGTTTCTCTGCACAATAAGGAGCAAGACTTACTCCTTTTGATCCTAATCCATTTATTATTCCAATATTTTTATATTGAGGATGAAATCCTACAAATGCTCTTCTATCTTTAGATGCTGGTCTAATTCCAAATTTTTTATTTATTATATTGTATTTGGAGTTTAAGATAACACTGATTTTATTTTTCAGTTCATTAATACCTTTTATTGTATTTTTATTTTCAAAATAATTCCATTCATATGTCGATCCTATTTTATACAAATTTTTATTTGTAGGAATTATTAATATTGATTTTTGAATGATTTCTTTTAACCTTATCTTCATTTCAATATCAATGGTTTCTCCTTTAACAAGGTTAAATGGAAGCCATGAGAAAAAACGATTTGTATTTTGATCAGATCCAATACAAAATATCAAATATCTAGTTTTGATTTTACGAAATTCTATAGAATTTTTTTTAATTACTATATCATCAGCTTTGATTTTAATTTCTTGGTAGTGATTATTAGATTTTAAATATTTTTTTGAAAGTTTTATAAATTTAATTACATCTATATAACCACTTTTTTTTGTAATTATTCCTCCTAGATCATCATTCATCAAATTATATCTTGATTTAATATCTAGTTTTTTAATATATTTTTTAAAAGTTCTAGATTCTAATTTAATTTGCCAATCATTAATAGCTTTATTATTACTGAAAGGTCTATATATATTTTTTTTATAAAGAATTTTTGTTTTTAATTTATTTTCAATTTTTTCATAAAATTTTTCTGCTTTATTAATTAATTCTATCGCTTTCCATGTCTCAACGAATCTTTTTCCTGTTATTGGATTATATACTCCTAATGCAGCTGAAGAAGAAGATGCTTTTTTTGGATCATTAATTATTAAAAAATTTAAATTTTTTTCAATTAAATACCAACTTAAAACAGTACCTGCTATACCTTGCCCAATTATTACAAATTCATAATTTTTCTTCACAAATTATAATTTAAACTTTTTTAAAAACAAATTTGCATACAAAATGAATCAAAATGTTGAAAATTAAATCTTTTATATTTAATCCTTTTCAAGAAAACACCTATATTCTTTATGATCAAACTAAACAAGCAATAATTATTGATCCAGGGAATTATGAATCCTTCGAAAACGAATTAATTTTTTCCTTTATTACAAAGGAAAAATTGAATATTGAAAAAATAGTTTTAACGCATTGCCACATTGATCATTGTTTGGGCAATAAAATTTTATTTGATAAATATCGGGCTAAAATATATATACCATATGATGAAAAAGATATATATCAAAATTTAGAAAATTTTGCATCAGTTTTTGGTTTTGAAAAATATTATCACCAGTCAGAGCATGAATATTTGAAGGAAGGTGATAAGTTATGTTTTGGAGATATTGAATTAGAAGTTTTATTTTTACCAGGTCATAGTCCAGGTCATTTAGCATATCATTATATTAAAGATAAAATATGTTTTAGTGGTGATGTCCTTTTTTTCAATAGTATTGGTAGGACAGATCTTCCTGGAGGTGATCATAATACTCTAATTAGTAGTATTAAAAATAAATTATTTTTGTTGGATGATAATACAATTATTTATTCAGGCCATGGTCCTAAAACTATTTTAAAAAACGAAAAACAAACTAATCCTTTTCTGAAATGAAAAATGCTATTCCTAACATATTTACAATTTTAAATTTATTGTCTGGATTTTTGGGAATTACTTTTTTGTTAAATAGTAATTATAATTTACTAGAGTATTGTATCTATTTTTCTCTTTTATTTGATTTTCTTGATGGTTTTTTGGCTAAAAAATTAAATGCAATATCAAATTTAGGCAAACAGCTAGATTCTTTTTCGGATCTTATTTCCTTTGGAGCTTTACCTAGCTTAATACTTTATGATTGGTTTTCAAATAATTCTTCAGTTGAAATTTATAAATATTTTCCTGTTATAATTCTTGTTTTTTCCTCATTTAGATTATCTAAATTTAATTTAGATAAAAAACAAAAATTTGTATTTTTTGGTTTACCAACACCTGTTGTTGCTTTATTTTTTAATTCTTTAATCTTTAATTCAGATGAGATGTATTCTTTTGTAAATCAAGAAATATTATTATTTCTAATTTTATTTTTTTCATTCATGATGATTGTTAAAGTAAAGTTTATTTCTTTAAAATTCAAAAACTATTCTCTAAAAGAGAACTTAGATAAATATATTTTATTATTTGTATCAATAATTTTGTTTTCAACTCTTCGTTTACAATCTTTTCCAATTATAGTATTCATATATATTATAATCTCATTTTCTTTTTCCAGATTTAATATTAGAAGTTTAAAATAATAATTTAATTACAATTTATTTTAATATTTTATGTTATAATAGAAAAAATTGCAGATAAGATATTTAATTAAACTTTTTATTATTCTAGCATTCATTTTTGAAGCAGAATATATTTTTCCTCAAAATTCAATTTTTTCTAAAGGAAACTGGTTAAGAATTGGTGTAGTCGAAAGTGGTATTTACAAACTTGATAGATCTTTTTTTGAAAGTTACTCCTCCTATTTTGATGTTAACAAAATAAATCCATCATCGATTCAAATCTTTGGCAGTGGTCATAGAGGCCCTCTTTCTCAAAATATTAATTCTAAACAATTTGATACTCCTATTGAAATGAATATTTATTTTAAAGGAAATGATGATGAAATTTTTGAAAACAATGAATATATTCTTTTTTACGCTGATAATTCAGATGATATTTCATATGATTCAATAAAGAAAGAAACTGTTTATTCAAATAACTTATACAGCGATTCATCATATTACTTTTTAACATTTAATCAAGATGAAGGGAAAAGAGTTTTATCAAGAAATTCCATTGATAATTTTTCTTATTCTATAGATTCTTCTGATGAGTCATTTATTTATGAAAATGATATAAATAATATTCTGCAATCTGGAAGAGATTGGGTAGGGGAATTATTTTCTAGTGGTGATTTTAAAGAATTTAATGTTTCTCCAACCAATATTTATAATAAAAAGATTTCCATAATTTTACGAGCGCTATCAAGATCAACAGAAAATTCTAGATTTATAATTTCGATAAACAATAAAAATATTGGAGAATTAAATTTGGATAATATTAAAGAAGAATTGTATGGTGATAAGGTAATTTTTTCTGAGGATACTTTTGATTTTGAAGTTGAAAATCTGGAAAATTTAAATGTTCAAATTACTTATTCAGGATCTTCTAAATCATTAGCATATTTAGATTATTTAATGGTTAATTATGAAAAAAAAATTTTTTATAATTCTGGTCAAAAAATTTTTAAAAATTTTGATGCTCTTGATTATGATAAAACACAATATAAAATTGAAACAAATCAAGATATTACAATTTGGGATATTTCGAATCCTTATAATATTGTTGAACAATTATACAATGAAGATTTTGGAAATTTAATATTTAATGTTATTTCTAATAAATTTTCAAAATTTATAATATTTAATGAGAGTGATTATTTACTTCCAGTATATCATAGCTATGCTTTTGATCAGTATAAACAATCAAAGATGAATGAAATCTTATCACATGATAATGTTGAATTACTTATTATAACTCATGATTTATTTATTAATGATGCTAATAGATTAGCAGAATTTAGAAGAAATAATGATCAAATGAATGTAAAAGTTGTAGCTATAGATGAAATATATAATCAATTTTCTTCATCTATGCCTGATATTGTTGCCATAAGGAATTATGTCAAATATTTATATGATAAAACATCAGAAAAATTAAAATATGTTTTATTATTTGGTGATGCTTCTTATGATTACAAAGATAGAATTTCTAATAATACCAACTTTGTTCCTACTTATCAATCTAGAAATTCAAATAACAATATTTATAGTTATTCTTCAGATGATTTTTTTGGTTTTTTAGAAACAAATGAAGGTGAATGGGAAGAAGATATGTCAGGCGATCATACTTTAGATGTTGGTATAGGGAGAATTCCCGTTAATAATCTTGAAGACTCAAAAAAGGTTGTTGACAAATTGATAAGTTATAATAATCAATCAAAATTGTTGGGAAATTGGAAAAATAATATTTATTTGATTGCTGATGATGGAGATTATAATATTCATCAAATTCATGCAGAAGATCATTTTAAATCCATTAATAGTTCTCATCCTGAGTATGATATAAAAAAAATATATATAGATTTTTTTGAACAAGAATTAGTAGGAGGTATTGAAAAGACACTTATTGGTAAATTTAAATTGAATGAGGCTATTGACAATGGAAGTTTAATTTTAAATTATATTGGTCATGGCAATGAGTTTTTATGGGCTGAAGAGAGGATATTGGATGAAAATACAATTAATGCTTGGAGAAACCGATATAAACTTCCTTTATTTATTACGGCTACGTGTGAGTTTGGGAAATTTGATGATCCACTGATAGTATCTGGTGGTGAAATGATGACCATTAAAGGGGATGGAGGAGCAATTGCTTTATTTACAACCACAAGACCTGTATTTTCAACTACAAATTTTAAACTTAATAATGAATTTTATAAACATGTTTTTACAAAAAAAAATGGAAAATTTCTTAGGTTAGGAGATATATTTAGAATTATAAAAAATAATAGTCTTAGTGGTCCTATAAATAGAAATTTTTCTCTATTAGGAGATCCTTCTCTAATTTTAAATTATCCAAAATACGATATAGAATTGGTAATCCCAGATAGTCTTTTGTTAGATACTTTATCTGCTTTAGATAAAAAAACTTTTCAAGGAAAAATATTAAATAATAACCAAATAATTGATGATTTTAATGGAGAAGTATTTATCAATTTTTTTGATAAATTGTCTTCGAAAAAAACTTTAGGAGATGAAAATGATCCTTTTTATTTTAATGAATGGGATAAATCAATGTTCAGAGGCTCTTCAACTGTAAATAATGGTAATTTTAATTTTGAATTTGTAGTTCCAACGAACATTAATTACAATTTTGGAAATGGTAAAATAAGTATGTATGCTATAGATAGTCTTAAGAATATTGATGCAAATGGATCAAATCAAGAATTCATTGTTGGCGGAACTTCTAAAGAATTCCCATTAGATGAAACACCACCTGAAATTGAAATATTTTTTAATGATAAAAGTTTTACTTCAGGATCTGTTGTAGGTGCAAATGCACTCCTTATTGTTGATTTATTTGATGAAAATGGAATAAATATTATTAACTCTAATTTTTCGAATAATATGGTTGCTAGATTAGATGATAGTTTAGATTTAATATTAAATGATTACTTTGTTTCCAATAAAGATGATTTCAAAAGAGGAACAATAAGATATCCACTAGAAAATTTGAAGATGGGAAAACATAAAATAGAAATTAAAGTTTATGATACTTACAATAATTTAGCTAAAGAATCAGTTTTATTTGTAGTTACTAATGATTTAAAGTTTAACATATACAATCTAATGAATTATCCTAACCCATTTTCTAAGTCAACTTCTTTTATTTTTGAACATGATAGAGAAGATGAAGATTTAGAAATTTCAATTCAAATAATCAATTTATATGGAGAGGTTTTATATAAACATCATGAAATTATAGAAAGTTCAAGAAAAAAAATAGAGGCAATAAATTGGAACGGTAGAGGTTTCAACAATCAAATCTTATCGGAAGGTATTTATATTTACAAATTAATTGTTAAAAGTTTATTTGATGGTGCTTATAATACTTCATATAAAAAATTGATTAAAAGAAATTAAAATAATGAACAAATGATTTTAAAACATAGTAGATTTATAATTCTAGTTTTGTTTTTTTTATCAGAAACTACACTTCTATTTCCACAAGGATCTTCTTCTATTTTGTCAGGTCAAGATACTGCAAGAAGACCAATTATAACAGCTGTCCCTTTTCTTTTGATTTCACCAGATTCTAGAAGTTCTGCAATGGGGGAAAGTGGCGTGGCTACTAGTCCAGACATAAATTCTGTTCATTGGAATAACGCTAAACTATCTTTTTTGGAGAAAGATTATGGATTTAGTGTTTCATATGTTCCTTGGCTAGGTAATATAGTTGATGATATGTCTATTTCTTATCTATCTGGATATTATAAGATTGATAGAATTCAAACATTTGGAATAAATTTAAGATATTTCGATTTAGGTGAAATTCAACTTACAGATAATCAGGGTATTTCATTAGGGCTTGAAAACCCAAAAGAATTAAGCACATCTCTTACATACTCCAGAAAATTGACTGAAAATATAGGAATAGGGGGAACTTTTAGATATATATGGTCAAATTTGTCAGGTAGTATATCAGGTTATTCTGATGCTAAATCTGGAACTAGTTTTTCAGTTGATATGGGTTTTTATTATAACAATGAAATAACAATTAATGGAAAAGAATCAGTTCTATCTTTTGGTTCACATATTTCTAACATTGGTGGAAAAATAACTTACGGAAGTGTATCTAATCTTGACTTTATTCCTATTAATCTTAGAATAGGCAGCTCACTTAAGACATATTTAGATCAATATAATTCAATCACTTTCACAGTTGATTTAAATAAATTATTAGTTCCTTCACCTCCGATTTATGAGATTGATGACAAAGGTGAATATGTCATTGATCCAATCACCAATAAACCTAAAATATTAAAGGGAAAAGATCCAAATCGATCAGTTTTAAGTGGAATCTTTTCTTCATTTTCTGATGCTCCGAATGGTTTTAAAGAAGAGTTAAATGAAATTACTTTTTCAACGGGCTTAGAATATATATATAAGGATTTACTAGCTTTAAGACTAGGTTATTTTCATGAAAATAATGATAAAGGTGCTAGAAAGTTTGTAACTATGGGAGCAGGATTGTTATATAATAATTTTTCAGTTGATTTCTCTTATATTTCTACTGTAGAACAAAATCATCCGCTAGCAGAAACCATGAGATTTTCAATTGCTTTTCTTTTTAATAGGATTGAAGAAAAAAATATTAATTCAGAAGATTAATCATTTTTCTTTACCATTAAACCTATTGAATTTATTCCTTTCAAATTATCTTCACGCATCATTTGTCTAATGTGAAATTTATATAAATTATTTTTTTTCAATTTAATATTATGAACAATCCTTTCTTCCAAAGTAAAAACAGAACTTATTCCTTCACCAATTGGTCTCCCATTTTTTTCATCAAAAAGAATAATTTCTCTAAGTTGATTATGAATTAATGTATCTAATGAATCTAAAAGTGTATAATTATAATAAAGGTTTTGATAATTATAATTAAGATTATATCTAATTCTTAACATAAAATCTATCTTCTCACTTGAATCATCAGAAAAGATAGTAAAGACCAATAAAGAATCAGAATTCCATGTCATTTTTTCTAACTCAATAAATTTGTCTAAAATTTTATTTTGATTACAGGAATATATAACAGATAATATCAGAAAGATTTTTACAAAATTATTTAACATTAGTTTAATATTTTATTTGATAAATCTTTTCCTATGTCTTTTCTATAATATTTTCCTTTCCAATCTATTTTTTCTGCAAGTTTATAAGAAATTTTTAAGGATTCAGTTAAATTATTTCCTATACCTGTACATGCAATTACTCTACCTCCATTAGTTAGACATTTGTTATTTTTATTTATTGTGCCTGCATGGAAAATCATTGAATTATTAAATTCTTCTAATCCAGAAATTGAAAATCCTTTTTTATATAATTCAGGATATCCTTCTGCAGACAATATTACAGTTGATGTAGTTTG
>CAZYIL010000074.1:0-7940 GCA_964646945.1 uncultured Marinoscillum sp.
GCAATTTGAGATTCTAAATCTTCAACTTCATGCAGTTGCATAAATTTTTGAGCAATTTTTAGATTTGCAGCATAATTTTCATTAGTGTTGTGATCATGATCACTACCTGCATTGTCAACATTGACTCCATCAGCTGTGTATAAGTATGCTATAACAAAACCTATTAAAAAAGCTACTACAGTCATTAAATTAATATTTTTCATTGTAATAAATTTATAGTTTTAAAAAATTAAAATTCAAGATTAACTATAAATCGTTAATTTTTTGTTATTTAAGAATATTATTTTTCAAATAATTAAAAAAAATAATTGAATTTTCACTCAATAATATTATCACAATATTTCATTTAATAAATCAGCTAATCTTTTACCAGCTTTTGCAAGTTGCTTTTCAACTACAGGAAAATTTTTATATATATAATCATAGCTTATATAGTCTCCATCTTTTACTTGAGAATAAATTTTTTTTACTTCTTTGTGAGATTCTATTAACCAATCTTCTGGATTTAATGATGTTGATGGTCTTGGAAATGTGATTAAACTTTCTGCGAATTCGGTATAACTCAGTCTATGATCATTAATCATATCACTATCCCAAAGTCTATGTAAATTTGAAGATTTTCCAAAAAATTTGATTTTAATATTGTTTCCTCCCCTATCCTCATATCTACCAACATGCAAAGGTTGATGAATATCTCCAACAAGATGAATTAAATATTTTAAATGAAATGATTTAGAAGATTTTTCTTCACTTTTATCCTTTAATACTTTGATACATTTATTAATTGCTTGAATTATATCTCCTTTTGGATTCTTATCAATTTGAATATATTCCTTATCTAAAGGTATGTTTACATAATGCCAAGAATTATATTGAATAAAATCAGGGTTAGATTTCATTTCATCTGCCCAAGTGCTTACTAAAGCTAATGATTTTCCATCTAATAAATTATTAACTTTTTTTAAAGTCTCTGAATATAAATACCTTGTAGCAATCTCACCAACTGTTCTATGACCATTTTTACCCCAAATGTCGTAACCATTAGCTGAAACACTAAGTATGGAAAAAAAGAAAAAAAATAATTTTTTTAACATTTATATAAAAAACAATATAATAAATTGATGTGTTATGTCAAAACGGATTAAAAATGTAGATTTGAATTATTAACTAAATGTCTTTTAAATTAATTTTATGTCAAAAATAATAGGCTTAGGTTTAATTATATTAAGCATTTACATACTTTATCTTGTGTCCAAAGATAGCTCAGAAAGAGGTCATAGTTTACTAAAACAATTTATAGTATTTCTTTATATAATTTTTTTTTCAGGATTATTGTTTTTTATCTTCATAAAAATCTTTTAAAAATATATTATTTTAATTGTATAATAATTTGGATTTACTCTTTTCAAGAAATATTTTAGTTTTTTAACTAAAAATTAAACATATGAAAAAATTAAAATTTATTATATTATTTCTTTTGATAGTAAATTTCTCGTTTGCTCAAAATTATTTAAACATTACATATTTGAAGGTTCCAAGACAAAACATAAGCGAGTTTTTATCACTTCATAAGGAAATGAGTGAAATTACTCAAGGAGAAAACAGATTAATTAAAGGCCACTCTGTATATGCACATAGACACGCAGGTAATTATTCTTTAGTTGTTGTGAATAGCTTTGATTCGCCAGCAGATATAGGCAAAGATCAGACTGCTTCTGGAGCTAACTTAACAGCTCATTCGAATTCACTATCTGAAGAGGATAAAAAATCTTTTAATAAAAAAAGATCTAGATGGTTTAATTTATACCTTGAAGGTCATACTGATGAGGTTAGGGTAAGATCTAAAGATTCAGGTTTTACAAGTGAAAATTTTGATCCTACCAAAAAAAGCATAGTAGTAGTTAGTTGGTATAATCCTAAATGGAGTGATCTAGGTGAATTTAGAAAAGTTTTTGAAAAACAAAAATTCGAAACAGAAAAGAGACTAGGTAATTGTCAGTTAGCTTTATCTTCTGGTCACTATTCAGGTAGAGGACCAACTTTTTCAGCAGTAATGTGGTATCCTTCATGGGAAGCTTTTGCCAAAAATGAAGCTGAGCTTGATAAATTACAATCAGAGGATAATGACAATAATGATGGAGCTAGACTTTGGGAAATCGGGGGAGCTCATTGGGATGACATCCTTGTTAGTGTTGGAGTAATGATGGATGGTAAGTTTGTTTTAGCTAAATAATTTATTTTTATTTCATTAAAAAGGTTTATAAGATGATTATGAGCCTTTTTTTTTTTTTTAAACAAAACATTATATAAATGGTTAAAATATTTTAGTATTTTTAAACTTATATTGTTTTAAAACTAAATTTATTCAAATGAAAAATATATTATCGATTTTCTTAATGATTTTGTTAATTGTAAGTTGTAATGTAACTGTCAATGATCAAAATCAAGCACCTGCTACTGATAAGATAGCTGTGAATGAAAATGGTGAACCTGCAGGCCCCCATACTTCAACTGAATGGCAAATTTGGGCATATTCAACTGCTGCTCCTGATTATATTGGAAACGAAGCAACTATTCTTGATGCAAATATGAATGTTTTAAGAGAGGGCACTAATGGTTGGACATGTTTACCAGCTAATCCAAGAGGTATGTCTGATCCTGAAAATGGATGGAATGATCCCCATGAGGCCATGCCGGCTTGTGTAGATGGACAATCCATGCTATGGATGCAAGCTTATATGAGTGGAACAAAACCCGGTGGAAATATGACATCTGATGGTTATGCATGGATGTTACATGGAGATATGGGTGAAGATAATACTAAAGCTTTAGTACTTAATCAAGAAGATGCTGAACCTGGTCACTGGATTGAATCAGGGCCACATATGATGAGAATGCCAAAAGACCCTTCATCATTAGATGGATTAACTACTGATTTTAACTCTGGAGCTCCATATATAATGTTTGGTGGAACAGATTATGCTCATCTTATGATTCCCGTCGAAGGATATTATAAGTATCAAGCACAGAAAAAATAATTTATTTTTTTCTTTTCAAAGGGATGGAATAAGATTCATCCCTTTTTTTATCATCAATATTGTAGATAATATCTATCCTTTTAAGAATAAAATATGAAAATACTAAATCACCAGCTATGGCATATTTTATCGTTAATAATTCTATTATTAGTAATCAACTACATAATCAATATAAATCAAGATGTATATTACGGAAACCTATGGAATATTAGTAGTCAAAATTGGTTTATTCTAACAATAATTTCCCCTATTGTTCATCAAATTTATGTCTTAATATGTTGGAGATACGAATTATTTTATAAAGGAATTTCTGCCTTTTTTGGTAAAAAAGGATTTAAATTTTATAAAATTGGTTTTACTATTTTAATATTAACGAGGCCTATATTTATTATTTTATTATCAATCTCTAATTCATCAACAATTGAAATAAGCAATTACCTTTCATACTTATTATCATTTTTTTTAATTATTCCTGCTATATATGGTCAATATTCAGTATTTAAATATTTCGGAATCAATAATGCATTTGGACTTGATCATTTTGAACCTGAGAAATTTAAAAATAAATCATTTGTGAAAAAAGGTATTTTTAAATATACCTCTAATGGAATGTATAAATTTGTGTTTTTGTTTCTGTGGGTTCCTGGAATTTTTTTTGGTTCTAAAGCTGCTCTTCTAGCTGCATTTTTTCAACATGTTTATATCTGGGTACATTATTATTTCACTGAGCTTCCCGATATCAAAATCATCTATAAAAGAAAATAATTTTTTTTTATAAATTAATATTTTTAGATTTCCATAAGTTTATAATAAATGAAGTATTTAAATTTTATCATATTAATAATCTTTTGTAGTTGTACGGTTCAAAAAAACACTTTATCTACTTCTGAAACATTTTCTGAAGGGGACACAATTTATAATGTCAAAACAAAAACTCAATATTCGGCAGATAAAGACACTCAAAATGAGAACATGAATAATTGCCTTCTATGTCAAGTGAGCAAACTACCAGGAATAGATATTGGATCAGCAGGTTCGTTTGGTTCATATAATGAAGATACCGCAGAAATTTATATAAAAGGAATTCAAAGTCCCTTATATCAACAGGAAGTTACTTTTTATGTTAATGGGTTTAGAATAGGACATTTTTCAGAGTTATCAGGTGTTGTTCAACCTTCTAATATAAAAAGTATGAGATTACTAAAAGGTCCTCAGGCTGCTACTCTTTATGGAGAAGAAGGTACATGGGGAGTTGTATTAATTAAAACAAAGTGATTATTATCAATAAATACCATATTAATTAGTTAGAATGCGAAAATTCACGATCTTTATAACATTGTCTTTATTGTTTTCTTTCAACAATTATTTTAACAATAAGCTAATTGTCTATATGTCCCCTACTTGTGGATGTTGTACTTATTGGGTAAAACATATGCAAGAAAATGGGTTTTCAGTAGAATCAATTAAAATTAAAAACATGGATTCTATAAAAATTCATAATAAAATTAGCCCAAGACTTGTGTCATGTCATACAGGTATTATCAATAATTATTTAATAGAAGGACATGTTCCTGCTAAAGATGTGAAAAAACTCCTTTCTTTAAAGCCTAAAATAAGAGGATTAAGCGTTCCTGGTATGCCTGCTGGTTCAAATGTACCAGGTATGGAAGTTACAAATTCTCCTGCGAATTATAATGTTTTATCGATTGAATATAATGGTGATACTAAAATTTGGAATCATTACCAATGAAAGTTCTCAACTAAATGAATATTGAGGAATTCTATAACTATTGTTTATCCTTTAATAACTCAAAAGAAGATATGCCATTTGATGATAAAACATTAGTTTTTAAAGTAAATGGTAAAATCTTTTCTTTAACTAATATTGAAAATTTTAAATTTATTAATCTTAAGTGTAATCCAATAAATGCAGTAGAACTAAGAGAAAAGTATTATTCTGTAAAACCAGGATATCATATGAATAAAAAACATTGGAATAGTATTTACATGAATGGTGAAGATGTGGATGATAAGTTAATAAAGAAATGGATTAAAGAATCTTATTATCTAGTAGTAAAATAATAGACTTGCACAAAATGCCTTCAAACTTTGAAAAATCTATTCTTATAGGAGTAATTAACAAAGATCAGGATAAAAAAAAATCTAATGAGTTTTTAGATGAACTTGAGTTTTTGGCTTTTACTGCAGGTAGTGCTGTCAAAAAAAGATTTATTCAAAAAATTGATATTCCAAATCCTAAAACTTTTATCGGGTCTGGGAAAATAAATGAAATCTATATTTTCATCAAAAAAAAATCTATTGAGACTATTATATTTGATGATGAATTATCACCAGCTCAAGAAAATAATATAAGTAAAATTCTTAAAATAAAAGTTCTAGATAGAACAAATCTAATTTTAGATATTTTTGCTCAAAGAGCTAAATCCAGTTATGCTAGAACACAAGTAGAATTAGCTCAATGTGAATATTTATTACCTAGACTTAGAGGTATGTGGACGCATTTAGAAAGACAAAAAGGAGGTATTGGAATGAGGGGACCTGGAGAAACAGAAATTGAAACAGATAGAAGAATAGTTAGAGATAAGATTGCATTATTGAAAGAAAAAATTAGAAAAATTGATAAACAAATGAAAACTCAAAGAGGAAATAGAGGAAAATTGGTAAGAGTAGCAATCATTGGGTATACTAATGTAGGTAAATCGACTTTAATGAATACAGTAAGCAAATCAAAAGTTTTTGCCGAAAATAAACTATTTGCAACCTTAGATACAACTATAAGAAAGGTTGTAATTAAAAACTTACCATTTTTAATTGGAGATACTGTAGGGTTTATAAGAAAGTTACCAACTCAACTAATAGAGTCTTTTAAAAGTACTTTAGATGAAGTAAGAGAGGCTGATTTACTTCTTCATGTTATTGATATCTCACATAATAATTTTAATGATCATATAGAATCAGTGAACAAAACTTTAAAGGATATAAAAGCTATAAATAAACCAACAATTTTAATTTTTAATAAGATAGATCAGTATAATAATTCCGTTAATGGCTCCACTATAAAAGAAAATTATATTGAAATTAAACATCGTATTAATAAATTAAATAACACATGGATGGCTAAATTAGAAAAAAAATCAATTTTTATATCAGCAAAAAATAAAACAAACATTGATGGGTTTAAAAAAGTAATTTATAATGAAATAAGAAAAATTCATATTAAAAGATTTCCATACAATGATTTTCTTTATCCTGAAGATTGATGATTATAAAAAAAATATTTTTATTTTTTATCTTTTTTTTTACTATATCATATTTGTTTAGTCAAGAATTTCCATCGTATACTTTTAATGAAAAGAAAAAAAAGAACAAGAGAAACTCTATTCAAGTTTCATTAGGAAGTTTGCTTTTCGCTTCTACTGCTAATATATTTTATGAAAGGATCGTAAGAAAAAAAAAACATTATCAAACATTCAGAATAGGCCATAATAGTATATTAACCTTTGGAGGAATAGCTAAAACAATAAGCTTACAAACTGGAATAGTAACAAGTGTTATGAAAGATTCTCACGTTGAAAGTAATATTGGATTACTATATCTTTACAATAACAGAAACAGAAATGATGCCCTATTTTCATTTTCTATTGGATATAGGCTTCAAAAAAGAAAAAAAAGGTCTATGTTTAGATCAGGTTTAGGTTTTCCTGAACTTTTATATTTAAGTTATGGATTTAGGTTTTAAGAATTTAAGTTAATATCATTTTATGATAAAAAAAACAAAAACATTAATCATTATTTTTATACTTATAATAACCAAATTATTTTCTCAAAACATACATGAAAAAATAACATTTAAGAGTGCTAATCCGTTTTCTTTTAATGATATTATCACTGATCTTAATAATCAAGATGAGCAAGAGGTTTATGGTAATCTTATAATTCCTTATAATGAATCAGATTCATCAAAAAAATATTCATTGGTAATTGGGGTGGCAGGAAGTTTTGGCTGGAAGGATCATCATTATGAATATTTAAAAATGTATCAAGAAATGGGAATAGCTACTTTTGAGTTAAACAGTTTTAAAAGTCGAAATATAATTTCAACAGTAGGATCACAAACCGAGGTGACAACTGCTACAATGATACTTGATGCATATAAAGCTTTAGAGGTTTTATCGGAACACCCTAAAATAAATAAAAATAAAATTTCTATAACTGGTTGGAGTTTAGGAGGAGGTGTAACTTTATTTTCCGCTTGGCTTCCTCTTAAAAATGCTATTAATAAATATTTAAACTTTGCTTCTCATCTAGCGTTTTATCCTCCTTGTTTTATTGAACCTGAAAATATAAATTTCTCTAAATCACCTATTCATATTCTTATAGGAAAATTAGATAATTGGACCCCTTCACAACCCTGCGTAGAACTAGTTCAAAAGTTAAAACAAAAATCTAATATAGAAATAACCGTTTATAAAAATTCTCATCATTCATTTGATACAGATTTACCAGTAAAAACAAATAATGAAGCTTATAATTTCACTAATTGTAAATTCAAATTATCAAAAGAAGGAAGTGTATTAATGAATTATATAAACATACCAATGTCAAACCCATTTCTTCAAAAATTAGGACTAATATTTTGTGTCTCAAGAGGGGTAAAATTTGGAGGAAATCCAACGTCAAGAAAACTGTCTTTTGAGTTTGCAAAATCTTTTATGAAAAAAACTCTTTTATAACAACCTCAGATAAATTATTTTTATCTAATTATAACAATTAGAAAAATGAAACATTACCTTTTATTTATAGTTTTTTTCATTTCATGTTCAATTAAAACAGAAAAAAAAGAAATTATTAGAATTCTTGAAGAAAAACTAACTACTAAAA
>CAZYIL010000075.1:0-2227 GCA_964646945.1 uncultured Marinoscillum sp.
ACAAACGGTAGTTAATTAATTGCTCGGCAAACGGGTTACGACACGTCTACCATTCAGTGATATACCATCTTAGTATTTAGAATCAGTTTTTCATAGAAAGCATTATCATGAGCTATGCGCAAGAGCATTTGAACGAAGCTATTAATATTATTCAGCAGATCGATGTAGCAGCTATTGAGCGTATGGCTGACTTGCTGTCAATCGTGAAAGCAGAAGGCGGACGAATTTTCTTTCTAGGTGTGGGAGGGAGTGCTGGAAACTGCTCTCACGCGGTCAATGACTTCCGCAAGATCGTAGGTATAGAATCGTACGCTCCGACTGACAATGTCTCAGAATTGACGGCTCGAACAAATGATGAGGGTTGGGCAACCATATTTGTGGAATGGCTCAAGACAAGTAGACTGGAAGCGAAGGATGCCCTTTTTATATTTTCTGTCGGAGGCGGAAGTCTTGAGAAGGGAATTAGCCCTAATCTTGTTGAGGCTCTTAAGCTTGCAAAGTCAGTTGGAGCCAAAGTAATTGGTGTTGTCGGCCGTGATGGTGGCTATACAAGCAAAGTGGCGGATGCCTGTGCGATCGTTCCTACAGTGAATCCCGATAATATAACCCCTCATTCTGAAGCTTTTCAGGCGGTCATCTGGCATCTTCTTGTGTCACATCCTAAGTTGAAGGCCAATCAAACCAAGTGGGAATCGACCGTAAAGTAGCGTGACAACAGCAGTGTTTCTTGACAGGGATGGGGTAATAAACCGAGCGATGGTTAGAGAAGGGAAGCCTTATCCCCCCTCCAACCTGGCTGAGCTTGAAATTCTACCCGATGTCGGTGCAGCACTATATAATCTCAAAGCCGTGGGTTACTTTCTGATCGTAGTGACCAACCAGCCAGATGTTGCTAGGGGGACAACTCGCAGGGAAACAGTCGAGGAAATTAATGCGGTTTTGACCACTGAATTGCCTATAGACGAGATTCGAACTTGTTATCATGATGATGATAACAGATGTATCTGTCGCAAGCCGAAGCCAGGAGCAATAGTTGATGCAGCGAAACAGTATGACATCGATTTGTCCTCAAGTTTTATGGTAGGCGATCGATGGCGTGATATCGAAGCAGGGCAACGGGCTGGCTGTCGGACGGTTTTTGTAGATTGTGGCTACGACGAGGAAAAACCGGAGTCGTTTGACTTTAAGGCAGCCTCTTTGGCTGAAGCCGCAGTAATTATTTTGGGAGAGTTAAAAAATGAATAATATAGAAGAATTAAAAATTAAAATATTTGCAGATGGAGCCGACAAAAAGGGTATGATGGAGATGAATGCAAAGCCTTTTATCAAAGGCTTGACTACAAATCCAACCCTTATGAAAAAGGCCGGCATTACTGATTACAAATCTTTTTGTAAGGATATTCTTGCATCAATCTCAGATAAACCCCTGTCGTTCGAAGTCTTCTCGGATGATTTTTCTGAAATGGAGCGGCAGGCTTCAGAAATTGCTAGCTGGGGGGATAATGTTTACGTCAAGATACCAGTTACCAATACCAAACGCGAGCCGAGTTATGGGTTGATCGAAAAGCTTTCGGATCAAAAGATCAAGCTGAACGTGACTGCAATAATGACTCTGACACAAGTCCAAGATGTTGTCACAGCACTCGATCCGAATGTCCCAAGCTATGTTTCCGTGTTTGCAGGTCGGATTGCAGATACTGGGCATGACCCGGTTCCTTTGATGGCTACTGCTGTAGAACTCTTAAAAAGCTCACCGGCATCGGAGTTGATCTGGGCAAGTCCGCGTGAACTGCTAAATATTTTCCAGGCAGATCAAATCGGTTGTCATATTATCACCGTTACAAACGATATTCTGAAAAAGTTGTCTATGGTGGGATATGACCTAGACGAATATTCATTAGATACGGTAAAGATGTTTTATGACGATGCGGTTTCAGCGGGGTTTAAATTATAGAGCATATTAACATTGAATTTGCCACTAGGTTCGGCAATCACCACTTCCGTAATGATGGACATTATTACGATCGCATACTGGGGGACTTAAGTCTGCAGCAGCTTGGGGAAATAGAGATTGAGGTGCCCTTGATTGAGGGCTGCGAATACTCCGGGAACAGTCGGAGTATCAACGTGTAGTTAACGCGGGAATCAATCATGTCTGAAAATATATCTTCGGTTGTTAATTTGGATGGGGTTACTCGCTCTTTAAAGACGTTTAATAGCGTGGAGC
>CAZYIL010000075.1:2237-7937 GCA_964646945.1 uncultured Marinoscillum sp.
TCAGCCACTGCATTATCGACAATTGCTTTCTGCTTGATATAGCCCATGAATTAGAGAGGGAGTTTCCTGCGTATGATGACTCTAGATGGTTCTGTTACAAAAATCAGCTCGAAGACAAAAAGACATACAACATTTGGGGTGATTTCCCAGCGATCACCTACAAAGTGTTTACGCAGCTGAATGGCCGAGAATTTATTGAAATTTTAGATTTGCAAACGAATTGCACCCTTTTTTCTGATCCTGGTTTGCATGGTGCTGGCTGGAGCATTCATGGAACAGATGGGAATTTAAATCCGCATCTTGATTACTCAATCCACCCCAAGCTTAAACTGCAGCGTAAGCTCAATTTAATAGTATACTTAGCAAATGATTTGAAGACAGAGCATGGAGGTCATCTAGGTTTGTGGGCGCATGATTCTGCCACGAATCAACCAGGAGAATTAGTCGTGGAAGTGCAACCTATTTTTAATCGCGCGATTATTTTTGATGCTTCACAGAATAGTTGGCACGGAATGTCTAGGGCGCTTTGCCAGCCAGATGGAATATTCCGAAAGTCCATTGCGGCTTATTATTTGACGGTTCCCCCAGATGGGGTACCCGAACGTGAACGTGCGTTATATGCTCCTCGAGAAAATCAACGGGGTGACCAAACTGTTTTGGACCTTATCAAGGCAAGAACAGACGCAAAGGATTATTCAAGCGCTTATAGAACGGAAGAATAGTTGTCTTTCGGTGAACCGGCCTTTTTGGGGTTAACTTGTGTTTCAGGCACTGAAGAACGTATGTCCGATCGAGCGGAGTCGGTCTGTAGTTTTAGAGTAACAAACAAAGATTCAATGATTATTGTTACAGGCGGCGCAGGATTTATTGGTAGTAATTTTATACGTGACTGGTTATCGGCAGGTAATGAGCATATAATTAATGTAGATAAGTTGACCTACGCCGGGAACCCAGAAAACCTGTCTTCCTTGGACAACGATCCACGCTATTGCCTTGTGCGAGGGGATATTGGGGACTCAAAATTATTAGACGAGTTGCTCGTCAGCCATCAACCTCGTGCACTCATCAATTTTGCGGCTGAATCCCATGTAGATCGCAGTATTTATGGCCCAGAAGACTTTATTCAGACAAATATTGTCGGCACTTTTCGGCTTTTGGAAAGTGTGCGGGCCTATTTCAAGGGGTTGAACATTGAAGCCCAGGCTCGATTTCGGTTCCTCCATGTTTCCACCGATGAAGTTTATGGTTCCCTGGAGCCCGATGCTCCGGCGTTCACTGAAGAGCATGCGTTCGAGCCCAATAGCCCTTACTCAGCCAGCAAGGCCGCTAGTGATCATCTCGTAAGAGCCTATCATCAAACTTACGGTTTGCCCGTTCTGACCACGAATTGCTCCAACAACTATGGGCCTTACCAGTTCCTAGAAAAGCTGATTCCGCTGATTATCCATAATGCGCTGGCGGGTAAACCGTTGCCAATATATGGAGACGGCCAGCAGGTTAGAGATTGGTTGTATGTCACCGATCACTGTTCTGCCATCCATAGGGTGCTGTTGGAGGGGAGACTAGGGGAGACTTACAATGTGGGGGGCTGTGTTGAAAAACCCAACCTAGAAGTGGTACACACCATTTGCGAATTCCTCGATGAATTGAAACCCCGAACCGACGGCCAGTCTTATAAGGCTCAAATTACGTTCGTTGAGGATCGTCCCGGACATGATCGGCGTTACGCGATTGATGCGGGAAAGATTGAACGCGAACTTGGGTGGAAACCGACCGAGACATTCGAAAATGGAATTCAGAAAACCATCCAATGGTATTTAGATAATTCCACATGGGTAAAAAATGTCACCAGCGGCACTTACCGTGATTGGATAACCTCTCAATACGAGGCCAAGCCATAAGGATTTTACTGACAGGCCGCGATGGCCAAGTTGGGTTCGAGCTGCAGCGCGCTTTGGCGCCATTGGCGGATCTAGTGGCGGTTGGACGTGAAGAATGTGATCTGGCCAACCCTGATTCAATCCGCGCCCTCATGCAACAGGTACAGCCAAAGATCATTGTGAATGCCGCGGCTTATACAGCCGTCGACAAGGCTGAATCCGATCAACCAAATGCAACCGCGATTAACTCCATGGCCCCAGCCATTCTGGGAGAGGAGGCAAAAAGGCTTGGAGCAATGGTCATTCATTACTCGACCGACTATGTGTTCGATGGCAACAAGACAGCTGCCTATTTCGAGGATGATGATGTAAATCCACTCAGTGTTTATGGGCAGACTAAATATGAAGGTGAACGCGCGCTCCAGTGCAGTGGGGCCAAGTACTTGCTGCTGCGTACGAGCTGGGTGACGGGAGCGCACGGTCGCAATTTTACGAAAACGATTCTGCGACTCGCCTCCAGCCGTGATCAGCTGAAGGTGGTGGCTGACCAGTTTGGGGCTCCGACCTCAGCGGCATTGCTGGCGGACACCACTGCGCACCTAATTTCCCGATATTTGAGAGATGCAGAGATCGACTTTCCTTTTGGGCTCTATCATCTTACAGCCGGAGGGCAGACCAGTTGGCATGAATACGCTTCTTTTATTATCAATGAGGCGACTGCCTTGGGCTCAATTTTACGTGTTAAATCGGAAAACATTTTGCCGATTAACACGGCCGAATACCCAACCCCGGCCAGGCGACCGCCAAATTCCTTGTTGGACACAACCCATTTTCGCGCGACTTTTGGCTTAAGCCTGCCGCTTTGGCAAAAGGGAGTCCGACATATTATCCAACAGCTTTATGATAGAGAGAACAATGGAACGTAAGGGGATAGTACTTGCAGGAGGCTCAGGCACTCGACTTCACCCCGTCACCAAGGCGGTTTCCAAGCAACTCTTGCCTGTGTACGACAAGCCGATGATTTACTATCCGCTTAGTACTCTCATGTTGGCGGGGATTCGTGAGATATTAATTATTTCGACACCGGAGGATACTCCTCGTTTTACGGATTTATTGGGGGACGGAAGTCAATGGGGTATGAGCCTGAGTTACGCAGTTCAGCCTTCACCGGACGGCCTGGCACAGGCATTCATTATTGGCAAAGAATTTGTGGGAGACAGCCCCAGTGCCTTGGTGTTGGGGGATAATATTTTTTATGGCCATGAGCTTGTACAACAACTCGTTAGCGCCAATAGCCGTCCCGAAGGAGCTACTGTTTTTGCCTATCATGTTAGTGATCCGGAGCGGTATGGAGTCGTGGAGTTCGACGAGGGACGTCGGGCCATTAGCATTGAGGAAAAGCCGAAACTCCCCAAGAGTAACTTCGCGGTAACAGGACTTTATTTTTATGATAATCAGGTGTGTGATATAGCCGCGAATATCAGCCCCTCTGCGCGCGGAGAGCTTGAGATTACTGCTGTAAATAGTTGTTACTTGAAGCAAAAACAACTTAATGTCGAAATTATGGGACGTGGCTATGCTTGGCTGGATACCGGAACTCACGATAGCTTGCTCGACGCAGCGGAATTCGTCTCGACACTGCAGAGGCGGCAAGGATTATTTGTGGCATGCCCTGAAGAAATCGCTCTCAGAAATCAATGGATTGATAGGGCCAAAGTCCAGGAATTGGCTGGCCCACTGGAGAAGAGCAGTTACGGGCAGTATTTGTTGAGCTTGTAAAAGAGGGAATTAATTATGCCTTATACCGTTACGTCAACGGAATTACCTGATGTTCTAATCTTGAAGCCAAAGATGTTCGGGGATAATCGAGGGTTCTTTTTTGAGAGCTTCAACCAGAGAGATTTCGAGAGAGCGACGGAGCAGGCTGTGCAATTTGTTCAGGATAACCACAGCCGTTCGGTAAAGGGGGTGCTGCGCGGTCTACACTATCAGATTCGGCACCCGCAAGGGAAATTGGTTCGTGTTACCCAAGGGGTGGTATATGACGTGGCTGTCGACTTACGACGCTCTTCACCGAACCTTGGTAAATGGGTGGGGGTCGAACTATCTGCTGATAACAAGCTTCAGGCCTGGATTCCTCCTGGGTTCGGCCATGGTTTCTTGGTGGTTTCTGACTCGGCAGAGGTCCTGTACAAGACCACAGACTATTGGTGCCCCGAGCATGAGCGTAGTTTGCTTTGGAATGATCCTGCAATAGGGATTACCTGGCCGCAAAGTATCAAACCTATATTAGCTAAGAAGGATGCTTGCGGTAAACACTTGCGGGAAGCTGACTTATTTGAATAAGGCGTCGAAGGATGACTAAATGTAACTCATCTACCATGGTAGATGTTATTGGGGGGAGTGGATTTATTGGAACTAGATTTTGTCGCCGTCTAGCTTGCCAAGATTCGCCTTCGTTTTCCATCATAGATAAAGTTTCCAGCACTATTTTCCCTGAAAAAGTTAAGATTACAGATGTGCGATCTGTACCCGATCTCGAAGCAAGCGTTTCTGATGGGGCAATCATTGTCAATCTCGCGGCCGAACACAGGGATGATGTCATGCCTAGAACGCTCTATGATGAAGTTAATGTTGATGGAGCTAAAAATGTATGCCAAATCGCCCGTGCTAAAAACGTCAGAGCTATAGTCTTTACCAGCACGGTAGCGGTTTATGGTTTTGCTGAGGTAGGAACGAATGAGTCAGGGCGAATCGCGCCCTTTAATGATTATGGGCGGACCAAGTTTGAGGCTGAGCAAATTTATCAAGAGTGGCAGGCAGAGGAGCCAACTGAGCGGACGTTAGTGATCATCAGGCCCACGGTTGTGTTTGGTGAACAAAATCGCGGTAACGTTTATAATTTGCTTCACCAGATCGCCTCAGGACGTTTTGTTATGGTTGGTTCAGGCCATAATCGTAAATCAATGGCTTATGTGGAAAATGTAGCGGGTTTTATTGAATACTCGCTATCATTTAGTCCGGGTCTACATATATACAACTACATTGATAAACCCGACTTTTGCATGAATGAGTTGGTTCTTAAAGTAAAACAGACCCTTTGCAAACCGCGAAAAATTGGGTTTCGGGTGCCCTATCTATTGGGATATCTGGCAGGTAAAGGGTTTGACCTTATGTCTTTTATAACCGGAAAGCGTTCCATGATAAGCTCAATTCGAGTTAAGAAATTCTGTTCGGATTCGGTATTTGATACTTCGATGGATAAAACGGGCTTTGTTCCTCCGGTATCTCTGGAAGAGGCTTTGGCACGCACTATTCGGCATGAGTTTTTGGAAAACCATGAAGATGAGGGCGTTTTCTACAGTGAGTAAAGTCCTGCCTACGGATTATACACCAATATATTGCCATTGTGGTGAACTCAGAGAAGTTTGTCAGTCGCCGTAGTACAATTTTGTTGAGGGTATTTTTTGCAATGAGTTGCTTAAGCGTGATTATTGCATGTTTAATCCCCGTGGATCCATCTGTATCTAGAATAGATTTTGACTACTGGGATAAAGTCCAGCATGCGATCGCTTATGCATTTCTTACTATTTTGGGATTAAAGGCATTTTCTAATCATGCGAAGGGCGTTTTGGCTGGCCTTTGTATTATGGGTGCAGTAATTGAAATTATCCAAGAGGCTACAGGATGGAGGAGCGGGGAAGGCTTGGACTTGGTTGCCAACTTCACGGGTATAGTGGCAGTTTATGGGATTACCCAACTACTTACGGTTGGGGAAAAAGAATAATATGAAAACATATCGTGCGTTCACCTTAATTGA
>CAZYIL010000076.1:0-7908 GCA_964646945.1 uncultured Marinoscillum sp.
GAAAAACTAATTCTTGGTTCAACTCTTCTAAATGAATTTCTTCTTGAAAATCCAACGGCAGGGTCATAGGAAATGCCAAATTCTCTGTAAGATAAACTTCCTGACCATGGTTGATTAGGAAAATTAAAACGAAGACCTCTTGCAGATCTGTCCCAGTTATTTTTATTCATATCATTTGGAGAATGGGGGTTATGCATAATAGCAAATGCCTGAAACTGAAGATTTTGATTTGAGAGAAATGAAGATGTATTTAACGTTAAATCTATACCAAGTGTATTTCTGTCTTGCAAAGGCTCTGGAAGTTTTTCTCCATTTTCGGTGTGTCTTCTTGTGTATAGTATTCCGATACTACTCTCTTTTAAAAAATTTTGTTTTAGCCTAAGGACAGAAAAGTCTTCACTATTAACTAAATCTGTTTTTCTAGTTTTTACCTGTTGAGCTGCAATTTCTACTTTTCCAATTTTTCCAATTATTCTTCCTCCATATAAAATTGGAATTCGATTTCCGGATTGAAGACCAATTTTTCTTGAAAAATATGGATATACACCACTTCTAGGAGCAAACTGATAGATGTTTGCCCCTTCTAAAAAAAAATCTCTTTTTTCAGGAAATCGAATAGGAAATCTTGTGAGATTAATTTGTCTATCATCCACCTCTGTTTCAGCAAAATCAGTATTCAGTGTAAACGAGGCTTTCAATCCAGGTGTTAGATTATAATTTATATCTATTCCTCCATCAATATTTGCGTCTTTATTATATCCTTCTCCTGAATCCTTTTCAACTTTCGATGCTTCAGCTTTTCCATATCCAACAATTTCAAGACCCAATCCTTGTGATATATTATTGATTCCAGTTAATCTTCCAGCATTTTGTGGTCTGAAGAGCCCTTGGTTTCTTTTATGTCCTGACCATAATATTTCTTCGTTTTTCCTTCTTACTGTCCTTTGAAAGTTAATTCCCCAAGTACTAATTTTTGGATCAAAATTCAAGGTATGAAAAGGTATACGTATTTCTGTAGACCATCCAAAATCTCCAATAAATGTCCAAGGTCTCCAAATCCCATCCCAGTTTTTATTTAAACTTAATCCTTGGCCAATTGTTAACAGTCCATCTCCCATCAATCCATTAGGGTTTATTTCAAAAAAATATGCATTTCTTCCGTCAAGGTATGTATCAAGTATCCACATAAATCTGTCATCAGTATTTAAAGGAGAGTCTTTCCTCATCTTAAAAGATTTAATTCCATCTGGGTCAGAATCATATAAAACTGCGCCTATGTAGAGATAGTTCTCATCATATGCTATTTTAATTATTGTATTTTCGGTAGGTTCGCCTCCTTCAATAGGCTCTTGCATTAAAAAATCATTTATTCCAATGATATTATTCCAAAATAGCTCATCTAATTTACCATCAAGTATTATCTCTTTAGAATTAATTTTTATTGCTTCGAAAGACTTACGATTTTTATCTTGAGATTGACTGTAAAGGTTTATTGAAAAAATTATTAGAAAGACAGTACATAAAAATCTTTTCATAATTTGATCTTCAGACATTTGTAAATATATATATTAATGTAGGAATATATATACTAGAGATAGTAACAGATAAGGAAGTAAACAAGGTTAAAGTAATAATAGAAAGATAAAAAAAGCGGGATGGACGGGATTCGAACCCGCGACCTCCTGCGTGACAGGCAGGCATTCTAACCAGCTGAACTACCACCCCGTAGTTATTAATTCAGCAAAAGTATCTTTTCATTAATATTTATAAAAGTAAAATATTAAATATTTAAGTCTTTATTAGAAAAAACATAAAATTTTCTTACTTAAATTTGCCATCCATATAAATTATTATGTCACTAGATTTTGAAAAACCTATTATTAAATTAGAAGAGAAATTATCTCAGATTAAGGAAATTGCTACAAAGAGTGGGAAAAACTTAGATAAAGAAGCTCTTAGTATTGAGAAAAAGATTAACGATCTAAAAAAAGATATTTTTTCTAAACTCACTCGTTGGCAAAAAGTTCAATTATCAAGACATCCAAAAAGACCTTATTTTTTAGACTACATATATAAAATGACCGATGAGTTTATAGAAATTCATGGCGATAGACTTTCTAAAGATGATAAAGCAATGGTTGGAGGTCTTGCTAGGGTTAATGGCAGGACTATGATGTTTATCGGTCAACAAAAAGGAAGAAATACAAAAGAGCGTCAGTATAGAAATTTTGGTATGGCAAATCCTGAAGGCTATCGAAAAGCTCTCAGATTAATGAAAATAGCTGAAAAATTTAATAAACCAGTTATTTGCTTGATTGATACCCCAGGTGCTTATCCTGGTATTGAAGCAGAGCAGAGGGGACAGGCTGAAGCAATCGCAAATAATATTAAAGAAATGATAACACTAAAGGTTCCTGTTATATGTGTTATTATTGGAGAAGGTGCATCTGGAGGAGCTTTAGGGATTGGTGTTGGAGATAGAATATTTATGATGGAATATACTTGGTATTCAGTGATTTCTCCAGAATCTTGTTCTTCAATATTATGGAGAAGTTGGGATTATAAAGAAACAGCAGCTGATGCTCTTCGTTTAACATCTAAAGATTTGTTAAAACAAAAAATCATTGATGGTATTATTAAAGAACCCCTTGGAGGCGCTCATAATGATCCAAATAAAGCTGCTGGGATATTAAAGAAAAAGATAATTAAAGAAGTTGAGGTTTTAGAAAAAATAGATTCTGAAAAAAGAATTATTCAAAGAGTAAACAAGTTTTCATCAATGGGTATTACAAATGATTAATGCTATAAATAGATTTATTTTTTATACAATATTAGGATGGCGATTTAAGGGTACTATTCCTGATGATAAAAAAATTATTGGGATAGTAGCTCCACATACATCTACTTATGATTTTTTTATAGCAGTCATTGCACGATCTGCGCTTAAAATGAGTAAAAGAATTAAATTTTTAGGGAAAGCTGAGTTATTTAAAAATCAAATTTTTAGATTTATTTTCCGTAGTTTTGGTGGCTATCCTGTTGATAGAAGTAAAAAAAACAATTTGGTAGATTTGATCGTAGAACTATATAATTCTAGAGATGAATTTTTTATTACAATTGCTCCTGAAGGAACAAGAAAAAAAGTAAATGAGTTAAAGACCGGTTTTTATTATATTGCATTAAAAGCTAAAATTCCAATTATAATGATAGGTTTAGATTTTAAAAAGAAAATGATTTTTATTAGCAAACTATTCTATGTTTCAGGTAATATAGATGAGGATATGAAATCTATAATAAATTTTTTTAAACCTCTTGATGGTAGAATACCTCAAAATGGATTAAAACATATATAAAAAATGAAATTTAACTTATTGATTTTTCCTTTTATTATTTTCTTATTTCTATTCGATATAGAAACATATTTAACTAACAGTTCTAGTGAAACATATGATTCTTTATTATTTCCAAAGCAAAAACATAGGGATCAAGCATTGTTGATTTCTAGATTATTATCAAAGTATCATTATAAAAAAATACCATTTGATGATTCTTTGTCTTCTAAAATTTTAGATAGCTATATTGAAAGTTTGGATCCTAACAAAGAATATTTTTATAAATCTGATATTAGGTACTTCAATAATATAAGATATAATATAGATAATTACATCATCAACGGTAATCTTGAACCAATATATGAAATTTTTACTGTCTATTCTCAAAGAGCCAGAGATAGAATAAAATATAGTTTTCAATTTTTAGAATCAGAACCTGATTTTACCATAGATGAAGATTTCTATTTTGATAGGGAAAAGGTGTCATGGATGGAAAATAGATTTGAAATGGATGATTATTGGAGGAAGAAAGTCAAAAATTATGCTTTAAATCTTAAAGTTCTTGGAAAAGAATGGGTAGACACAAAAGAAGTTCTTGATAAAAGATACAAAAGGTTTAAAAAATCAATTAGTCAATTTAATGCGGAAGATGTATTTGAAATTTTCATCAACTCTTACACTCATTTATATGACCCTCATACGGATTATTTTTCTCCAGCAAATGCTGAAAAATTCAACATTAACATGAGTAAAACTTTTGAAGGAATAGGAGCTAGATTAGTTCAGGATGTTGATTATACCGTTATATATGAAATAATTCCTGGAGGTCCTGCATTTAAAAGTAAAGCATTGAAAAAAGATGATAAAATTTTAGGAGTTGCTCAAGGAGATGATGCTGAATATGAAGATATTGTTGGGTGGAGATTGAATGATGTTGTTACAAAAATCAAAGGAGCTAAAGGTACAGTTGTTAAACTTTTAGTTCTTGATAGAGATGCTTCTTTTGATGACAATCCTGATACAATTAGATTAGTTAGAGATAAAGTAAATGTAGTAGATGAAGATGCTAAGGTTGATATTATACCTATTAATAATAATGAAAAACTTTTCAATTTTGGAGTCATTACTATTCCTAGCTTTTACATGAATTTTGAAGATGCACAAAAGGGAATTAAAGATTATAAGAGCGTAACAAGAGATGTGAAAAAATGTTTAGATTCTTTATCACAAAAAAACATTGACGGAATTTTAGTGGACTTAAGAAATAATGGAGGTGGTTCACTTCAAGAAGCAATTGATTTAACGGGATTATTTATTGATTATGGTCCTGTGGTTCAAGTAAAGTCATCGAGTGGTGGTGTTGAAATAGAAAAAGATTATGATGAATTAATTCATTACGATGGGCCACTAATTGTATTGAATAATTCTTTTACAGCATCATCTTCAGAAATTTTTTCGGGAGCTATTCAAGATTATAAAAGAGGTTTAGTTTTAGGAGAATCAACTTTTGGAAAAGGAACAGTACAGAATTTGATAGGATTAGATAGATTTTTTAGAAATAATGATAAAGAATCGTTTGGTCAATTAAAGATTACTTTAGCTAAATATTATAGAATATCTGGCAGTAGTACTCAAAAGATAGGTGTAAAGCCAGATATAGAATTCCCCAATTCTTTTGATAGAGATGTTTATACAGAAAATTCCAGAAATAATGCTCTTAAGTGGGATGAAATTGAAAAACTTGATTATTCATATAAGTATAATATTTCTAATAATTCAGTAGACAGGTTAAGTAAGATCTTTAATCAAAGAATTGAAAATGATGAATATTTTAAAAAATATATTTCTGAAATCACTAAGATTAAAGAAAACAGAAAAAAGAATATTATTTCACTTAGTTATGAGAAAAGGCTAGAGGAGAAAAAGAATTCCGATAAGAAAGACGATGATCTTAATCTTTCTTTGAGTGATTCAGAAATGTTTCCAATCGACAATGATTTGATAAGAAAAAAGCTTGAAAAAGATTTGTATTTAAGAGAGAGTTTAAAATTGTTTTCAGATTTACTTAAATTAAAATCATAAAATTTATAGTGTTATAAACACTTTTTTGTTAATAAATCAATGTTTTTATGTTGATATCCCTGGTATTTTTATGTGGAAAATTTGTGGATAATTTTAATTATAAAATTTATTGTAAGCACATAAAATTCATTTACTTAGTATCATCAAACGAGAGATATAAAAGTTGAAACGCAAGTTTCGGATCTCAGTTTGGAAGTTGAAAGAAGCTACGGCATCTTGAAACAGAAAAACAAAGATCTCTCAAAGCGAAAACTTAATTTATTAAGCGGAAACTTCAAGAACATTTTAACTGTAGTTTGACGTTTGAGAAGCACCACGGTGATTTTTAAATGAAAAGGGTGAGAAGTTCATATATGAATTATCACCCTTTTATTGTTTATAACCCTTCTTGTTATTAATAATATTTTAAGTGGAAAATTTGTGGATAACTTTGTTATTTAATTTGTTGTAATTTAAAATATATTCTTTTACTTACATTCTTCAAATAAATTTTGAAAGTAGAAACGCAAGTTTCGGGAATTAGTTTGAAAGCTAAAGTTGACCACGGTTGATTTCAGAAATAAAACAAATACCTTTTAGAACGGAGACCTAATTTATTAGGTTGAAACTTTAAGTACATTTAAAATAAATTTGACTTTCGAAGAGCACTACGGTGATTTTTGATTGATAAAAGGGTGTGAATTCGAAAGAAGGAACACCCTTTTTTTTTAATTTAATATTATTCTATCAACGTTATTCTGTTCTAGATATTCTGTAAATTCCTTCAAATCCTTTTCAATTATTTCATTATAAGGTTTCATGAAATTGATATAATTTTCTTTAAGTTCATCTACTCTTTTCATCATCCCATCATTTGGTGCCTGGTTATCTGTTGTTATTCTATCATAAAGATGTGTTATATGATTTGTCCATTTTCTAGCGTAATTGATTTCATCTTGTGATGTTTCAATTTTATTTTGGTAGAGATTATTATCTATTTGAACAATTTTTTCAATTATCTTATTACCCAAATTCTTAATTTTCTGATATGCTTCATTACCCTTTGTAAGTTTTATATAACTTTTAATTTGACTCATTATACTTCTCATTTCTTTCAATTTTTCTTGTGACTCATTGATCATACTAATAACTTGATTAGCGGTATTAAATTGTTTTTCTAAGTCATTAAGAGTTATATTCCATCGAGGATCAATTTTAACAATAAGTGGAGTTGTAAACTTCTCATCCATAGTTACTAGTTCAATGGTATAATTTCCTGGTAAAGCTTCTGGACCGTATCCGCCTCTTGCACTATAGTACATTGAAACAAAATCTTTTTGAATTTTAGGGGCTTTATACTCTAAATCCCAATATACAGTATGAACACCTGAATAAATAGTTGTTGAGTCATAGTTCACGTCGTATAAGTAAACCGTGTCTTTCTTAAAATCAATAATAACATTCTCATCTTTATCTTTTATATACATTTCAATTTCATCAAGAGAAATATCATCAGGCAAATAAAATGAAATATCATTTTCAAAACTTACTCCTCCAGATCTCCAGCCTCCTCCTAAGTTAGTTCTAAGAGCTGGCTCAGTTTTAAATATATGTGGCTTTTTTGGATTTTCTTCTATTTTATGTACGTCTTGTAAAATATTAATTTTGTCAAGCAACCAGAAACCTCTTCCTTGCGTTGAAATAGCTAAATCATTCTGAATAACTTCCATGTCGGTTATTGGAACATGAGGAAGGTTGAGTTGTAAAGATTTCCAAGATTTTCCATTGTTAAAGGATATATAAGCACCAAATTCAGTTCCAGCATAAATAAGACCCTTTCTTTTAGGATCCTCTGAAACACTTCTAACAAAGTGATTTGATGGAATACCGTTGTTATCTGTTAATAATTTCCATGACTTACCATAATTATCAGTTAAAATTATATAGGGTTTGAAATCATCATTTCTGTAATTGTATACTGCTACAATTGCCCTACCTGCTTGGTGAGATGATAGCTCAATTTTATTTATTGTTCCTTGGAAAGGAATAATTTTATCTGGTGTTATGTCTAGCCATGTTTTTCCTTCATTTCTTGTTAAATGGATACGTCCATCATCAGAGCCAACCCAAATTTCTCCTTTATTGTGTGGGGATTCTTCAAGGGAAAAAATTGAAGAATACACCTCAACGCCCGTAGCATCATTTTGTATTGGCCCTCCTGGAATATCAGCTTTTTCTTCGTCGCTCTCAAAAAGTTTTCTTGTAAGGTCAGGGCTTATTATTTCCCAATTCATAGCTTTATCTGAGGTTTTGTGTACAACATTTGATCCAACATAAACATTATCAGGGTTATATTTGGAGACAAAAACAGGATAATTCCATTGAAATCTATAATTAAGCTCATCCTGTCTAGTGCCTTCAGTAAGGTGGACATACGGTGTCCTTTGGTATTCTTCACCTGTCTCTAAGTTTTTATATGTAAACTCTCCGCTATATCCAGTTGAATAAATAATAT
>CAZYIL010000077.1:0-7865 GCA_964646945.1 uncultured Marinoscillum sp.
ATTGTGTAGTCCATGTTTCTCCACCATTCAATGATAGGTTTGCCCCTCCATCGTTGCAATTAATCATGATTTTTGTATTATTTGGATTTATCCACACGCCATGATTATCTCCGTGGGGTGTTCTTATTCTTTTATCAAAAGTTTTTCCTCCATCAATAGATCTGTAAAACCCAGTATTGGAAGCGTAGATAATATTTTCATTTTGAGGATCAGCGTTAATATGTGAATAATACCACCCTCTTTGTCTTAATTTATGATCTCTGTTAATCCTTTTCCAATTGACTCCTCCATCATCTGATCGGTATAATCCTCCTTCTTCTTCTTCTTTAGCTTGAATCATAGCCCATATTCTTTTAGCATTAACTGGAGAGTATTCTATTTCAATTTTACCAATTAAGCCTTTAGGGAGTCCATTTGTAAGCTTTTTCCATGTTTTTCCTTCATTTTTGGATAGAAAAATACCTCCCTCATTACTACCATCTATAAGGGTCCATGGTTTTCTTTGTACTGTCCAGAAAGAAGCAAGTATTTCTCTTGAATTTTTGGGATTGATTTCAATGTCTCTAGCTCCTGTTTTACTGCTAATGAAATAAATTTTTTCCCATGTTTTCCCACCATTTATTGTTTTGTATACACCTCTTTCACTATTTTGACCAAAAATATTACCTAAAACAGCAACGTATACTATATTGGAATTCTTTGGATGAATTTTAATGGATCCAATTTGACCAGCTTTTGAGAGCCCAGAAAACTCCCAAGTTTCCCCATAATCTAATGATTTATAGATACCATTTCCAGATGAAATATTACCTCTAGGATCAGCAGAGCCTGTTCCTACGTACATTATTGAGGGATCTGATGGTGATGACGCTACTGCTCCAATAGAGCCAACGGTTATTTCTCCATCCGAAACATTTTTCCAATTTAAACCTGCATCTGTTGTTTTCCACACTCCTCCTCCAGTTGTTCCCATGAAAAAAGTATAAGGTTGTGTTGGGATTCCTGTAATAGCCGTTGATCTTCCTCCTCTTGTAGGACCAACGAAACTCCATTCTAAACTTGAATATATTGTTTCATCAATTTGACCTTTTGATTTTTGACTTAATGTAAAAAAAAGAATGAGTACAAAATAGGGGATAAGTAAAATTGATTTTTTCATGTTCGTGTTTTTATTGTTCAAATTTAATTTAACTAATTACTCTGATTTTATCATTTTTTTATCCAATTTTCTTCAAATTTTCTATTTTAGTCTCATCTAAATTTAATAATATAAAATACTGTAAATCAGTAATTTATATTTAATAAATAAAACTTAATATTTAATAAAAAAGAATCTAATCATTTTTTGATGTATTAATAAAAATTTTCTAGGATATTCTAATATTTAATTTGTAATTTTACTTTACTTCATTTTATCTTATAAGATTAATTACTAACAAAATAAACTTTAAATTTCATTGGTATGAATAGAGAAAATTGGGGAAGTCGTTTTGGATTTATTATGGCGACAGCTGGTTTTGCTATTGGAATGGGAAATATATGGCGTTTTCCCTATATAGTTGGAGAAAGTGGGGGTGGTGCTTTTATTGTTGTCTATTTAATTCTTACTGCTATTATCGGCATACCACTTTTAACAGCTGAAATTAGTTTGGGAAGAAAAGCCCAATTAACCCCTCTAGAAGGCATGAAAAAGCTTTCTTCACCTAAATCCTTTTGGAATGTAATTGGATGGGTTGAGATCATAGCTACTGTGATGATTCTTGGCTATTATCTTATGATTATGTCATGGGTAACGGTATATTTTAAAGAATATGTTACAGGAGAAGCTTTTGCATTTTCTAGCTCAACGATAGAAACTCATTTTACCGCTTTACAGCAAGATCCAACAACTTTACTTATTTATTGCTTCATTATATCAATCATTATGGCAGTGGTTGCCGCAAGGGGACTTCAGGGGGGCGTAGAGCTTGTTTCAAAGATTTTTATGCCTATTCTGCTTATCATGTTTATCCTTTTGGCGTTTGGATCAAATACTTTTGAAGGTTCTTCAGAAGGTCTTTGGTGGTATTTAACACCAGATTTCTCTAAAATCACATTTGCTGTTATATTATCTGCTTTGGGACAGATATTTTTTTCTATTGGAATAGCATTAACCGCTGGTTTTGTTTTTGGAAGTTATCTAGATAAAAACAAGAGTGATATTCCAGGAAGTGTTGGAATAGTTGTCTTTTTTGATACTGCAATCGCTATTTTGGCAGGTTTTGTCATTTTTCCAGCGTTATTTGCTTTTGAGCTTCAACCAGATTCTGGTCCAGGATTATTATTTGTAACAATGGCATCTTTATTTAAAGAGATCCCTTTTGGAATGTTTTTAGGTGCATTATTTTTCTTTTTGGTGTTCATAGCAGCTTTTACTTCTATTATTGGTTTGCTTGAAGCTGTTATTTCAACAGCTATGGATTCTTTTAATATATCAAGGAATAAATCAGTTATTTTGTGTGTTTCAATAACATTTTTGCTTTGTATCGCTAACGTCTTAGGTTTTAGTGTTTGGAGTCATATTACTATATTTGGTAAGAGCATCTTTGGGTTCTTTGACTTTATATCGGGAAGTATTTTGTTGCCATTAGGAGGGCTTTTGATATCTATTTATGTAGCTCATATATGGGGTTTTGATGAGTTTATGAAGGAAACCAATAGAGGAGCAGGAGGGTTTAAAGTAACCAAGGTTTGGGGTTTTGTTATGAAATATCTTATACCTATAATCATTTTTGTAATTTTAGAGGAAGGTTTAAGGCTTTCTTCTTTGTCGTAAAATATTTAACAATAAATTTTAAATTATATGGAAAAAATAGATTCATTAAATCAGGTTGCGGAGTTTCATAAATTGTTTAATCATCCAATAGTCAAATCACCAACTATTCCTAATGAAAAACGATGTGCATTAAGAGTAGATTTAATTTCTGAAGAACTTAAAGAACTACAAGAAGCCATAAAAAATAATGATATCGTGGAAATATCAGATGCACTTTGTGATATTCAATATGTTCTATCTGGTGCCATTTTAGAATTTGGAATGGGAGAGAAGTTCGTTGAGCTTTTTAATGAAGTGCAGCGCTCAAATATGAGTAAAGCATGTACATCCCTTCAAGATGCAAAAAATACTATAGAATATTATAAAAAGGAAAAAAACACAGATTGTTTCTATGAAGAAAAAGAAGATAAATACCTAATCTACAGGTCTTCAGATAGAAAAACCCTTAAATCAATACACTATTCACCAGCTAACTTAAAGGCTATACTAGAAAAATAAAATAATAGCTTCTAATTATCAATGTATATCTGGTTAGCTTCACTCCATTGACCATCACTGCTATGATCTCTAAGAGGATATTTTACTCCGTTGATCCAGATTTTTGCATTGGGATGCCACATATTTTCTGGTCTATCATCACCTGTGGTCATTCCTACAGCATAAACTACTCCGTCGTCGCTAACCGCTACATCAAGCGTTTCACCATATTCACATGTACCGCCAGGGAGAAGATTACCTGTATTATCTACTTCGCATCCTGGTTTTGAACCATCTGGTAATTCAACCAGATCATATACCACATTGCCTCCACCTGGAGTAACTTTCCAAAGACCTGGCCACTTCCCAATATTTACCCAATTAGTTGACCCAGCAATCCAGAACTTGTTATTTTTCTTATCGTAACCCATTCCTCTTCCTTCACCATCATATGGCCAACCAGATTGAGCCATTAATGTAGCATGTTTTCCATTTTTTAAACGTTTAGCAGTTTTTGCTGAATTTCCTTCCCAAATTGCTGCTCTCCAATTTGGCATTCCACTAAAGTTGGCTCCTGCCCAACCAGCGATATAGGTTTTATTGTTTACAACCATAACCTCGTATGCTTCACCATCTCCTGCTTTATGAATGGTTGTCCTAGCTTTATCAATCCATTTGGCTGCATAAATTTTATGATGAGACATAAACCAACCTACTGTAATGGCTTTTCCATTTTTAACAGCTATATCGAATGCTTCAGAGTCAGCATTTGTAGTTAACGGAACATGCACACCATTTTTCCAGTAGCATGACCCCATCTCCCCATTTTTTGGAGAGTAAGTTCCGGATATATAAACGTCTCCATTGGACTCATCGATTGCTACTCCTGTAGCACCTGCATATCCCCAACTCTTATTTTTATTCGGATAATCCAATATGGTAGGAACACCATCTATCCATAATACAGGATCATTTCCTCCAGCACCTCCGTCACCGACCACATATAACTTACCATTATACATTGTAAGATCATGAGCTTGAAAACTATTTGGAAGAATATTTGCTTCCCATTCTCCATCACCATTTTTGTCTGTGAAGACACATCCAACCATATCAATATTTGTGGTGTAACTTCCAGCGACGTATATATTTGAAGTAGCAGAATTAGATGCTGCCTCTGTAATAGTAATTGTTACTTTCGCCATACTTTTCATCTCAGGCTCACTAGTGTTATCACATGATGCAGTAGAAGCTGCATAAATAAAATCGTCTTCTCCGGCACCAGAACCGTCGTGACTATATGTAAATGATCCATCCGCGTTTAAATTAAGAGTACCCTTTTTTGTCTGAACCACAATAGTTGCTAACATAGCTCCACCTCCAGGATCAGCGTCGTTAGAAAGAACGCCGTGGTTAAAATCTATGTTAAGTATTCCACCGTTTTCTATGGTATAATTATCACCATTAGCTTGAGGACACAAGTTTTTTTCTCCATGTTGTACGAGTGCTGATGCTGCATCTTCGGCAAGATTTCCACAACTAAAAACAAGTCCAAAAGTAAAAATTATAATTAGTAAACGATAGATTGAATGTATAATATATTTCATATGAATTTTAATTTTTATTCAAATTTAATGTTTTTAAAAATAAAAAAAAACTGAAACTATTTTTCTATAAAAATTTCAAAAGCTTCAGATTGTTTCCATCCTTCAGTTGAGTTATCTATAATATCATATCTTTTTTCATTTATCCAGATAGCTGCGTTTGGTTTCCAATTTCCCTTTCCGGTATTAACATCAGTGGTGTAATTGCCTGCTGCAAAAATCTTACCATCTTTTACTGCTATATCTGATATTTTTCCATATTCACAACTGTAATTGCTAACATTACAGTCTATCTGTGACCCATCTGATAATAATGTCGGCTCAACTAAAACTGTACCTGACCAATATGCTGGCCACCAACCTCTAGTAGAGTAGCTACTCATGTTACTGTATTTTGTATTGCCACCTATATAAACTACCCCATTGTCAGTGGTGATTCCATCACCATTTCCTCCATTAGCATCTTTTCCAGTAAGATTTTTAAAATGTTTACCTCTTGGTAAAAATTCAGTTGGATTATCATCTTTCCAATAGGCTGCAAACCAGTTTGTTTTATCGTTGTCATTTGAAGCATTTCCAGTAATATGTGTTGTGTTGAATTCAACAACAACATCAAACGCTTCTCCTTCTCCTTGTGAATGGAGAATTTTCTTGGTTGTTCCAGTCCATTTTACCGCTTTTTTTCCATCCTGGTAATAATGGCCTACAGTAATAGGTACTCCATCTTTTACAGCGATGGCGTTTGCTTCACCGTTTTTGCTTAAAGCTTGAAATTGTCCATTTTTCCAGTAGCAAGCGCGATACCAATCATCATTTGACCACAAATAATTTCCTGATACATACACATCATTTCCATCAATTACTATACCAGTGGCAAATGATGAAGCCCAACTTTTGTTATCTGTCGGAGTTTTTAAAACAGTAGCATTTCCATTTTTCCATATAGTAGCTCTTTCTTTGTTATTATCACCGACAACATACACATCTCCATTATGAACAGTGATATCATATACACCACAAGAATTTGGTATCAGATTCGTTTCCCATACACCGTCATGATCTTTATCTGTCCAATAGCAGGCACTGTGATCATCCAAAGAATTCCAATAAGATCCGGCAATATAAATGTTTTCTGTAGAAGTGCTTTGTGAATCATCATCAGTTATACTAATGGTGACTTGTCCCATACTACCTATCTCAGGCTCACTAGCGTTATCACATGTTGTATTAGAAGCTGCATAAATAAAAGTGTCTTCTCCGGCACCAGATCCATCGTGATTATATGTAAAGGATCCATCCACTTTTAAGCTAAGAGTACCCTTTTTTGGCATAACCACAATAGTTGCTAACATAGCTCCACCTCCAGGATCAGCGTCGTTAGAAAGAACGCCGTGGTTAAAATCTATGTTAAGTATTCCACCGTTTTTTATGGTATAATTATCACCTTTTGCAATAGGACATAAGTTTTTACCTAAAGGATTTGTTAATGATTCTTCTTCACCAATATTTTCACAACTAAAGACGAAACCAAAAGTAAAAATTATGATAAGTAAATGATATAATCTATTAACAAGATATTTCATCAATAATTTTTTATTTAATATATATAAATTTTCATTACTCAATAAATACAGAATTTGCTTCGCTCATTTTATCCTTCTCAATGAAATGCATTACTCCATTATACCAAATTGCGGCAAATCCATTCCAGCTTGAATTTCCAACAATTACCGTTTCTCCATTATCTAAAACGGCTATGTCATTCATTTCCCCTCCAGCACCACACGCTTGATCAGTTCCATCAGCATTTGTTGTTAATTCATGAATTGTACCAATGTCTTTATTAGAGGTAAATTCTATATCTGTCCAATAGCTATGGTGTGTTACAGAAAAATCAAAATAAGTCCAGCCTGCCGCATATGTTTTGCCATTTTTTCTAGCAATACCTGGAACCTCAACTTCTCTATCTTTACTAGGCATTGTACATATGCTACCTTCCGTTAATCTTTTTCTTGTAGATTGATTATTTTTCCATACTGTAGGATAATAATGTAATGCACCACGAGCATTATCAGTCCATCCAGAAATGTAATAGTCATTTCCATCTACAACGATATCCTGAGCTTCTCCATCATTTTTATTATCTAATTTATATCTTTTTGAACCAATCCATTTTGCAGGATAAATTTTATGATGAGACATATACCACCCTACAGAAATAGGCTGACCATTATGTATTGCAATTCCAAATGCATCAGAGCTCACTCCATTTTCAAGTGGCACATGTATTCCTTCTGGATTGTTTGCGTTTATTTTCCAATAACATGCACTGGAAACACCGCCTAAAGCTGCTTTTTGAGAAGGATAATTTCCGGCTACATATATATTATCTCCATCAAAAGCAAGAGCAAAAGCAGTAGCACCACCCCAATTCTCATCCACATTAGGTGCATCTAATTCCGTTTTTACTCCATCTATCCATATTGCTGGATCTTGTTCTCCTAGCGCCCATGTGGTTTCTCCAACGGCATATACTTTACCGTTATGAACGGCGATATCGTGGATTATTCGTGCATCAGGAAGATCTGTTCTTTCCCAAACTCCATCACCATTTTTGTCTGTCCAATAACAACCATAATCATTTGCATTAGCATTGTAATAACCAGCTACATATATTGTTCCTGATGGTACACTTGCTTGGGCGGTAATAGTAATTGTTACTTTTGCCATACTATTCATCTCAGGCTCACTAGTGTTATCACATGATACAGTAGAAGCTGCATAAATAAAATCGTCTTCTCCGGCACCAGAACCGTCGTGACTATATGTAAATGATCCATCCGCGTTTAAATTAAGAGTACCCTTTTTTGTCTGAACCACAATAGTTGCTAACATAGCTCCACCTCCAGGATCAGCGTCGTTAGAAAGAACGCCGTGGTTAAAATCTATGTTAAGTATTCCACCGTTTT
>CAZYIL010000078.1:0-7761 GCA_964646945.1 uncultured Marinoscillum sp.
ATTATAGCCACTCAGATGTTAGAGAGCATGATAGAAGAAAAAACTCCAACAAGAGCAGAAACTAATGATGTGGCAAATGCTGTATTAGATGGAGCTGATGCCGTAATGCTTTCAGCAGAATCAGCAACAGGGAAATATCCAATCCTTTCAGTAAAAAGTATGGATAAAATTATTTTTTCTGTTGAAAAGAATTCTGATATTATTTATAATAAATTTTTTGAAAAAAATAAAAAGTTAATAGATCGTGAGAACGATAGTTTAATACGTTCAGCATGTAGATTGAGTAAGTTAATTAATGCTAAAGCTATTGTAACAATGACAAAAAGTGGTTATACTGGTTTTAGAGTATCAGGGCATAGGCCAAAGGCTAATATATTTATTATTACAAATAATAAAACTTTGTTAAATGTGATGAATTTGGTCTGGGGAATTAGAGGAATTTATTATGATAAAACTGATTATATTGATAATACTCTTGAAAATGTTCAATCTTTATTAATTGAAAATAAATTTTTAAAGAAAAGAGATAAATATATTATTACTGCATCGATGCCATCTCATTGGAAAGGTCATACTAATATGATGAAAGTTAATGTTGTTCAGTAAGGCAAGGCTCTAATATAAGTTTAAATATTAATTATTAATGAATCATAAGCCAAACTAACATTTTTTGGTAGAATTCTTGAGATTTCTTTGTGACTCCCTAAATTATGACTCACGTGTGTTAAGTATGCTTTTTTAACTTTAAGTTCTTTTATTAATACTAGAGCTTCACTTAAGTTAAAATGAGAGATATGTTTTTTTTGTTGTAAGCAGTTAATAACTAAAACTTTAGATCCTTCAATTTTTTTTCTCTCTTTGTCTGAAATAAAATCAGCATCGGTTATATATGTAAAATCAAAAATTTTATAGCCTAAAACATCTAATTTATTATGTTTCACATTTACAGGAACAATATTGATTCCTAGTTTTTTGAAGTTTTTTTTTACAGAATTAAGTGATATTTTAGGTAATCCATGATATTTCAATTTTGAAAAAATATATGAGTAATCATTTTTGATTTGATTAATAAAACTTTTATTTCCATAAATTGGAATTGGTTTTTTATGAATAAAATTAAACGATCTTATATCATCAATTCCACCAGTGTGATCTTTATGAGCATGAGTATAAAGAACAAAATCTAATTGATTGATATTTTCCCTAAGGACTTGTTGTCTAAAATCCGGACCTGTATCTATTATGAAGCTGACATCATTTTTTTGAATATGGATTGATGATCTCAATCTTTTATCTTTTTTATTGTTGGATTTACAAATTTTACAATTACATCCTATAACAGGTATTCCTTGAGATGTACCTGTGCCTAGAAAAGTGACCTTCATATTATAAATATTTTATTTTATTTAGTATTTCAAAATTATCTTTTTGAATTTTATTTTTATTATAATCTATTGAATTTAATATTTCTATCATTGTATTTATTTTTCCTTCATTAGTAAAATACTTGTTGATTATTACAACTTTTTGATTTTTTAATATACAATAACCAGATTTAAAATTTCCTTTTTCAAATCTCAATTTATATCCTAAATCTGGAAATATATATTCTAATTTTTTTTGAAATTGTTTTGTAAATTTTAATTCCATAAAGTTTTATTTCTATTTTAGATTAATAATTATATGTAAATATCAAAAAATATGCTTGAAAAAAATCAAAAATGTTTGATTGTTATTCTTGGACCAACCGCTTCAGGTAAAACTGACCTATCAATTCAAATTGCTAAAAGAATAAAATCCTATATAATTTCTGCAGATTCAAGACAATTTTTTAAAGAATTGAATATAGGAACTGCAAAACCAACTAATATTCAGATGAAAACAGTTAAACACTATTGTATTAATAATTTATCAATAAAACAATCATATAACGCTGGAATGTTTGAAGTTGATGTAATGAAATTATTAAAAAAACTTTTTGTTGATATGGACTTTGTACTTATGGTTGGAGGATCTGGTTTATACATTGATGCAGTATGTGAAGGTCTAGATGTATTTCCTAAAGCACCAATTATAATTAGAAATCGTCTCATTTCTGAATATAAAAAAAAAGGTTTAAGTGTTTTGTTAGAAGAACTTAAAAGAAAGGATGAAGAATATTTTTCTATTGTAGACCATAATAATCATCAGAGAATAATTAGGGCTTTAGAAGTAATTAGATTTTCAGGAAAAAAATTTTCTAGTTATATGGGAAAATCTAATAATAAAAGAGAATTTAAAATAATTAAAATAGGAATAGATATTGATAAAAATAAACTTACTGAATTAATAGATAAAAGAGTAAATTATATGGTCAAAAAGGGTTTGTTTTTAGAAGTAAAAGGTTTAATTAATGATAGAAACAAAAATGCTTTACAAACAGTAGGTTATAAAGAAATTTTCAAATATTATGATAACAAAACCTCTAAGCTTGAAGCTATAAATAAAATCAAAATTAATACAAAAAAATATGCAAAAAGACAGTTAACATGGTTCAAGAAAGATAAAAAAATAAAATGGTTAAATCCTAATTTTAAAGAGATAATAGATTATATAAATAAAACTATCAGTAATTATTAATAATTTCTGAAAGATTGATTAATTGTTTATTAATTTTTTTATTATTATTTATCGATTTTTCTAATTCAACATTAACAATTTGGTTATTTTGAATCCCAATCATAATATGGGTTTTGTTATTTTTCAGCTCACAAATAGCATGATAGCCAAACAAAGAACTTAGAATTCTATCTTTTTCAGTTGGATTTCCACCTCTTTGTATATGTCCTAAAATTGAAAACCTTACATTGGAACCAACAATTTTATTTTCAACATATTTAGTAATTTTTTCAATCGGTCCTAAATTACATCCTTCAGCATATATAATAATTAAAGATTCTTTTTTTGCATTTATTTTTTTTATTTTTTTTATTAAAACATTTAAATTTTTCATTTCTATTTCGGGAATCAAAATCAGTTCAGCTCCACAGGCATTTCCTGCATTAAGTGCTAAGTGACCAGAATTTCTTCCCATTACTTCAATAAAAAATATTCTTTCATGTGATGATGCTGTATCCCTAATTTTATCAACAGATTCAATAATTGTTCTAGTTGCTGTGCTAAAACCTATAGAATAATCAGTTCCGTATATATCATTGTCAATAGATGCTGGGATTCCAATAACTGGAAATTTATATTCTTTAGAAAAAATTGAAGCTCCAAGAAAAGATCCATCACCTCCAATAACAATTAACCCTTCAATATTATTTTTTTTTAAATTCTTTATTCCTTTTTTCCTATATTCAAATTTTTTAAACTCTTCACACCTATTTGTCTTAAGTATTGTGCCTCCCTTATGTATTATGTTTCTAACATTTTCAGGACTTAGATTCCTAAATTTAGAATCTAGTAAACCTTTATAACCATATTCTATACCGATACATGAGATATTATTTTTAAATGCTGTCCTTACAATTGATCTGATACAAGCATTCATTCCGGGAGCATCTCCTCCAGATGTTAAAATTCCAATTTTTTTTATCATATATAATTTTTATTATATAATAGATTAAATATAATAACAGTATTTTTAGTTAATGTAATTATTTATTAATTTTTTACTTCATATAATATGAAAAAAGTATTAATTATAACATACTATTGGCCACCTGAAACATCAGTGGGAGCTTTAAGATGGTATTATTTTTCTAAGTATTTACCTTCTTTTGGGTATAATCCAATAATATATACCACCCATAATTCAAAATCTAAATTTATTGCTGAAAATCCTATTGATAATGACATTCAAGTAATTAGAAAAACTATATTTGATCCTTCTAATATTTTTTCAAAAATTACCGGCTCTAATATCAATCAAGGTGTTTTGAGTAACACAAATTCTTTATTTATCAAATTATTAAATTGGATAAGAGTAAATTTTTTTATTCCTGATTCAAGAAAATTTTGGATAAATTCTTCTGTATCTTTTTTAAGTAAATTTATAAAAAAGAATAATATTAATACTATTATAACTACAGGTCCTCCACATAGTATTCATTTAATAGGTTATAGAATTAAAAATCTCCATAAAATTAACTGGATTGCTGATTTTAGAGATCCTTGGTCTAGTTGGGATATTTTAAAAGAAATGAATCCTAATTTATCTTTACTAAATAAACATAAAGAATTAGAAATGAAAGTACTAAAATCTGCCGATAAAATTCTTGTTACTAATAAAAACCTTGCGAAGGAATTTCAAGAAAAAATAGATCTAAAAAAAATAACAATAATAACTAATGGCACTTTACTTAAATTTAAGAATAATAAATATGATTATAATAAATTTAAAATTTCCTACTTAGGTCTCATGAATAAATTGAGATATCCTGAGATTTTTTTTGATTCATTAAAAGAAATTATTATAAATAATGATGATATTGGAAAAGAACTTGAAATTTTTATTTCAGGACCTATTGATAATTCTATTTATAATAATTTAAAAAACGATAATATACTTGGTAAATATTTGAATTACGTGGAATATGTTGATTATGAAAAAACTTTCTATCATTATAAGACTTCAAGCCTACTTCTTTTGCTTCTAAATAAAAATTCAATTAATACTACTCCAACAAAAATATTTGATTATGCTATTTCAGGAAAGAAAATATTAACTCTGGGAAATAAAAGTGATGAAAACATTGATAATCTACTTAAAGAATTTTTTTTGGACAAAAGAATAATGTATTCTGATAAAAACTCTATAAAGAAAATAATTTTAGAGTCCTATAAAAACTATAAAAACAAGAAGAGATTTAAATTAAGTCATAATTTGAAAAAGTATGATAGAAAATATTTAACAGAAAAATTATCTAAGGTTTTAAATTCTTTTTGTTAATATATCTCTTAATTATTCGATTAAATTCTTGAGATACATTTAAAAAATAAATTGACAATATAAATAAAGTGCTTGTAATTAATGATTTAGTTATTATCTCAATTATTATGTTATCAATGATACTAAACTGTTTAATTATCAGATAAATAATAATACCTAATATTAATACAATTAAAGTATTCTTTGAAAATGGGAAAAATCCAAATTTTAAATATATGAAAACAGTCTTAGTTAAATTAAATCCTATTGATGAAATAAGAGCTGCATAAGCTGCACCAGTTATTCCAAATTTTGGAATTAAAAAATAATTTGAGAGAATGGTAATTATTGAAAGAAATATTATTGATGTTACACTAAATTTATAATGTTTGGACATCATTATTAATTCACTACTAAAACTTGAAGACATGGTTATTAATTTTGCTGCACATATAATGGGTACAACGCCAATACCAGAAATAAAATTCTGATTGTTTGGTATCAAATTATAAATGTTATTAAGGTTTGTTACTATCAAGAGAAATAGTAGCATTCCAATTATTAGTTGATTTATTGATACCATTTTATAATTATAATTAATCGAGTTTAAATCTTTATTTCTAAAAAGTTTTGATAGAATAGGTGTAGAAATTTGTGACACAGCCCTTCTAGGCATTTCAATAATTATTCCTATATAAAAAGCAGTAGTATATATTCCAGTATCAGACAATCCTAATAAAGCTGATATCATCAAAATATCAACATTTAATATGATAACATTTCCAAAACCACTTATTAAAGAATAAAGATTATAATTGAATATATCTTTAATCTTATTTTTTATTTTATCTAAATGGAAATCTAATTTAAACCTTTCTTTTTTGTAGGAAAAAATTATAAGAATGATTACTCCAAATGCATAAATTGGAATCTGGAAGTAAATCATCTCATTAAAACTAATTAAAGATGCTGATAGTAGAAATATAGATGAACCTGTAAGAATTCTGTTAAGTACTCCATTTGTAATATTTGGTAGAATTATGTGCATCCGAGCTCTTAAATATGCTTCAAATATTGTGCTAATAGTAAGGAGTAAAAGAATAAAAATAATCACATCAAAATAATTGATAATAAGTTCTGATTTTTTAGAAAAGAATTCAGATATTAATGGAAAGAAAGAAAAAATGATAATTAAAACAGAGAAGAAACCTATTATAGTTAATAATAACTGGATTGAAAAAAATTGATTTTTGGATTTGTTGTCTAAACTAAATTCTGGATAAAATTTTATAGCTGTAGCGCTAATTCCAAATGCAGACAATGGTAACAATAATGTAGCAGCACTAATTATTTGTCTTAATAATCCAATCTGTTCTGTGTTTAAGTATTTGGGAAATAATATTAATGAATTAATAAAACCTATTATAACACCAAAATATATAATCAAAGAACTCCAGAAACTTTGCTTAAAAAAAACACCCATTTTAATTTCTTATAGCTTCTACAGCATAATATCTTTTAGTTATATTTCTTAAAATTGATCGTATTCCTGGAATAAATGTAGGATTTATCCATTTTTCTCTTCTAATTATTTTCCACCCAGCTTTTTCTAGCAACCAATCAAATTGCCAATCTTCAAATTCATGAAAATGGCGAGCTCTTTCATCTTTAGAATCACGAAATGCACTACTATACCATAATCTTAATGGTACAGTGGCATATAATTTATTACATTTTATATTTTTTAATACTTCAAAAGGTGAAAGTAAGTGTTCTAATATTTCAAATGCAGTAATTGCATCAAAATTTTTTGTATTATGATTGATTGAATATAAATCTAAATCATTTCCATTTGTATTTTTTACCTTATAACCTTCTCCAATCATTTTTTCAGAAAGTTTATTTGGAATTCCAAGATCAAGAATTTTCTTTTTTAACGGCAAAGTTTTAGTTATGAATTTGATAGTGTTGTTGAATCTTCTTTTCTCAGAGAAATTAAGATTTAATTGTTTAATTTTCTCTACCATATTTATTTTATTAACTTTTAACTAAGTTATATCTAATTGTTAAATTACATAGGATCATATTTAATTAAATCTTATTATTATAATTTCTCTTTAAATCATTTTATTAAATGAAGTCTTTATTTTATAATTTTTTTATATTTTTTCTAGTGCTTTAAGAAGTTTATCAGATTCAGAATTCATTCTATTTGATTTATTAAATTTTTCAAAATATATTTTATTACTACGGTTATTTATAAGTCCATAAATCTCATTTTCAAGATTTTTTGTTTCATTATGAATTATTCCAATATTGTACTTTTCAAAAGTTTTTTTGAATAAATTTTGACTAGATGTTATCATTGGTAAATTAAATAAGGCATATTCATATAATTTATTTGGCGCACAGTATTTATTATTTAAATTAATGTTTGAATAAGAAATGATTCCACAATCACTAATATTTAAAATACTATAAAGTGTCTTCAAATCTACGTTTCCAAGAAAGTAAATATTTTTCATGGATCTTTTTTCAAATAAATTTTTTAAATATTTAATATATTTTTCATTACCGTTACCAATTAATATTATTTTAGAATTTCTAATTTTAGATAAATCCATAACGATTTTTTCAATTCCCCTTTTTTGACTTATTATACCTTGGTATATAATAATTATATCATTATTTCTTTCAAGTATTTTAAATTTTTTTTCTAAAACACTTCTTTTTAATAATTCGTCTTTTATTGAAGGGTTAGGGATATTTTTAACAATTTCAGGCATATTCTTAAGTTTATAATGATCTTTCATTATTCTAGATCTCTCTTTATTTGCAGTAATTAT
>CAZYIL010000079.1:0-7706 GCA_964646945.1 uncultured Marinoscillum sp.
TACCTTTATTATACAAAATATCTCTATAATCATTAGTCTTAAATCCAATAAAGTCGGCTATTTTATCACGTTCAATTTTTCCCCTATCCTCCAAACCTAATGCGTCTGCTGATCTATAGGTTATAGCAGAAAAGACTTCAGCGCTGGACAGTTTTTCTATAGATCCTAATAACGATGACTGTTGTAAAAGATCTCCCATTGGTGCAGAACCTGGGTTCCAATCAGTAGCAATAGATAATTTACAGTTATTATCTAATAATTTTCTTGCAGGAGCAAATGGAATTCCTAAACCCAAACTACAACCGGGTAGTACTACAGCAGAAGTATTAGAATTTGATAGATAGTTTATTTCCTCATCATCAATAACTTCCAAATGATCAACACTTTTAGCTCCACAATCTACCCCAACCTTAACTCCTCCAGGTGAAAATTGATTAGCATGAACAGTAATATCAAATTTATCCTTTAGTTGAGATAGATAATCGAAGGATTCAGAAACTGAAAATGCCTTTTCCTCAATAAAAATATCAATCCTATTAGTTAATTTCTTTTTCTCTAGTACAGGAATTAACTCTTCAATAATTTTATCTAAATATTCTAAAGATGAATTATATGTCTTTGGGGTTACATGGGCAGCAAGACAAGTAGAAACTATTCCCATTGCATGATTATCATTGATTTTATTTATAATATTTAATAACCTAACCTCTTGTTCAAGATTAGAACCATATCCGCTTTTTATCTCACAAGTAAGAACCCCCTCTTTAAAATGTCTGTCCAACCTTCTAACAGTTACTTTCTTAAGTTCCTCGTCGGATGACTTCTCAGTAGCAGACATGGTATTATGTATACCTCCACCCTCTGAGAGAATCTGTTGATATGACATCCCTGAGTTTCTTTTTGAATATTCGTCAGATCTAGATCCATAGTGGCAAATATGGGTATGACAATCAATAAAACCTGGTACAAGAACACATGAAAAGTCAATTTCAAATATATTTTTCTCTTTTTTTGTTAAATCAGAGAACTTGCCAACTTCCAAAATTTTATCACCAGAAATTATTACACCACCATTTTCAACAATTTCTAATTTTTCATCTGATATAGCTCCCTTTAGAGGAAGATTTGACATAGTTATGATTTGTTTAAAAGGTCCTATTAATTTTTTCAATTATTAAAAATTAAGATTAAACTTATTTAAATTATCATTTGCAATATCATATCCCGCATCGCTGTGTCTAAATACACCAAGCGCTGGGTCATTGTGTAAAACTCTTCTTATACATTTCTCTGCTCTTTCTGTTCCATCTACAAGTATAACCATTCCTGCATGTTGAGAATAACCCATTCCAACTCCTCCTCCATGATGGAAAGAAACCCAAGTTGCACCTCCTGCAGTATTTGACATTAAGTTTAATAAAGGCCAATCTGATACAGCATCGGATCCATCAATCATACCCTCTGTCTCACGATTAGGAGAAGCAACAGAACCACAGTCTAAATGATCTCTACCTATTACTATAGGCGCAGAAATTTCACCTTTTTTTACCAAATTATTGAAAATCAATCCTGCTTTCTCTCTTTCACCCATACCCAACCAACAAATTCTACATGGTAGTCCCTGAAACTGAATTTTCTCTCTAGCTTCCTCCAACCATTTTATCATATCTTTATTCTCAGGAAAAGCTCTGATTAATGCGTGATCTGTTTTATAAATATCATCTGGATTTCCTGAAAGAGCAGCCCATCTAAAAGGTCCTTTACCTTCACAAAATAATGGTCTAATATATTCTGGGACAAAACCATTAAAATTAAATGCATCTTCCTCCCCTCCCATTTTCGCAAACTCTCTTAAATTATTTCCATAATCAAATGTTATTGAACCCATAGACTGCATCTTCAACATTAGAGAAACATGTCTTGCCATACTCTTAAGAGATAATTTTTTATATTTTACCTGATCAGTTTTTCTTAAACTCTCAGCATCATTCAAACTCATTTCATTCGGTACATATCCAAATACTGGATCATGAGCTGAGGTCTGATCAGTCAAAACTTCTGGAATAATATCATCAGTTAAAAGATTTTCTAACATGTCTCCGATATCACTAACAAGACCAACTGAGATATTTAAATTTTTTCTCTTTGCATCAAGAACCCAATCTCTCGCTTCAGTGTAGGAATCAGTCATTTTATCAATATATTTTGTCTTGAGACGCTTCTCTATTCTATTCGGGTCTACATCAGCCCCTAAGAATGTAGCTCCTGCCATTGTAGCTGCAAGAGGTTGAGCTCCACCCATCCCACCTAATCCTCCAGATACTAAAAGTTTTCCTCTTAACGATCCATCAAAATGTTTATTAGCACAAGCAACAAAAGTTTCATAGGTCCCTTGAAGGATACCCTGCGTCCCAATGTAAATCCAGCTACCTGCAGTCATCTGACCAAACATCATTAGACCATCATTCTTTAATTTCTCAAAATGTTCCCAATTGGCCCAGGCAGGAACAAGATTAGAATTAGCAATTAACACTCTAGGTGCCTGTTCATGAGTTCTAACTTTACCAACAGGTTTCCCCGACTGAACAAGCAAGCTTTCATCGTTTTCAAGATTTATAAGAATATCAATTATTTTTTTTACTGACTCCTTATTCCTTGCTGCCTGTCCTGAACCACCATATACAACAAGATTATCTGGATCTTCTGCAACATCAGAATTAAGATTGTTTAAGAGCATTCTTAAAGGCGCTTCCGTCTGCCAGCTCTTTGCATGAAGATCTGATCCAACTGGTGATTTATAGTTGGGATGAGTTGCATACTTTTTTAAGAAGCTAGATAAATCCATATAATTTAAGATGTTAATTCAACTAATTTTCTTGACTTTATAATATTTATAGCATGCTTTATATCATCAATAAATATTTTATTTTTTTCACAAAAATCAATTTTTTGTCTTATATATTTATGACACGCATTGACTTTATTACTAGAAGATAAAGGTTTAAGAAAATCAAATGCTTGAGCTGAACACAGAAGCTCAATTGCTAATATTTTTTCTAAATTTTTGATAACCTTAAGAAATTTTACGGCACCAATTGAACCCATACTTACATGATCTTCCTGTCCTAATGATGTTGGAATTGAATCTGCACTAGCAGGAAAACATAGATTTTTATTTTCACTCACTAAAGCTGCGGAAGTATACTGTAATATCATAAAACCTGAATTTATACCTGTTTCCTTAAGAAGAAGCTTAGGTACTTTATCATTACCCTTGAGCAATAAATAAGTTCTCCTATCAGAAATATTTCCTAATTCTGAAGCTGCAACTATACTATAATCTATTGGAATTGCAATAGGTTGACCATGAAAATTACCGCCACTAATAATCTCACCGCTTTCTAAAACAACTGGATTATCCGTTACAGAATTTAATTCTATATTCAAGATATTCTCAAGATAAATATAAGCATCCCAACTAGCACCATGAACCTGTGGAATACACCTTATTGAGTATGGATCTTGTACTTTTTCACAATCTTGATGGGATTCTAAAATTTTTGAACCTTCTAATAAATCTCTGATTTTTTTTGACACAATTAAACTTCCCATATACGCTCTGAGCTTACTTAAATCTTCACTAAATGGGACAATAGAGCTCATAGTACTATCAATACTCAAGGCTGAAATAATATTTGAATTTTCAAGACAATTCCTAAATCTATCAATGGCATAACATGCAAAAGCAGATATAAATTGAGTTCCATTAATTAAAGCTAGTCCTTCTTTTTCTTTCATCTTTAATGGTAATTTTTCATTTAAAGCTAGAACTTTAGATGCAGAAAGCTTCTCACCTTTACAATAAACCATACCCTCACCTATTAAAGGAAGAAATAAATGAGCAAGAGGAGCTAAATCTCCAGATGCACCAACAGATCCCTTTGAAGGAACTGCAGGAATAATATCGTTATTTATATGCCAACAAATTCTGTTTATAATTTCTTTTCTTACACCTGAATAACCCATACATAATGAATGAACTTTTAAAATCATCATCAATTTAGAAATTATTTCAGGTACATGACTCCCTACTCCCACTGCATGACTTTTTAATAAATTCTCCTGAAGTAAACTAGATTCTTTATCAGAAATTATTGTATTACATAATGCGCCAAATCCAGTATTAACACCATAAACAGTTTTATTAGAACCCAAAATTGATTCCACATTTTTTCTAGATGCATCAATCTTTTCTAACTGATCCAAACCTATTTCTGTCTCCACATTCTTATTTGCAATTTTGATAGCTATTTGATACGTGAGTTTATCTTTTCCGTAATTAAATTTATTTAAAGACATATATAAAGTTAGTTATTTTATAGAATCAATCAGATGAAAAATTCTTTCGCAATTCGAAATCCAAAACATCATAGCATTTTTTTTTAAATTCTTCTAGATTTTCAAGAGAATACCCTTTTGTCGAAATAGGTTCATGACATATTATATTGCATTTATGCCAAGACAGTAAAAAAGAACCTTTCATTATTTTATAAGCATCGGGTAAACTAACAGGTAGAATAGGAATTCTTTTTTTTAAGGCTATTGCAAAAGCTCCATCTTTAAATTCTGCCATTTTTGGAACCTTTTCAGTTTTAATACCACCTTCTGGAAAAAGACCAACATTAAATCCATCATCTATCGATTTGTAAGATTCTAGATATGTTTTTCTTCTGCTTTCTTTATCACTTCTATCTACATGAATGTGTAGTCCTTTAAAAATATAACCAAGAAGAGGAATATTAGAAACTGCTAGTTTTCCTATCAATTTCATTGGTATATTTATTGCAACAAATGCAGGAATATCAAAATAGGAAAAGTGATTTGCTATAACAACATACTGTTTAGTAAAATTAATTTTTTTATCATACTTAATACTATAAGGCATAAATATAGATATAAAGAAAGTTTTAGCAACAATATGCTTCAATCTTAATGCGGATTTAGACAAACTTTTAAACCAGACTCCAAAAAGTAAAAATGGACTCCAAAATAGAAATACCAACGTAAACATTATTAAAGCATATATTGAATAGAAAAATTTTAATAGCTTCATTTCATAATTTTTTTTGTAATATAATTAAACCTAAGTAAATGAAAAATTGCTGCGATCCATAATCCGATCATTAATCCTACCCAAATTCCAATTGGTCCATAATTTTTCATAACACCTAAAAAATAACATAAAGGAATAGCAATAATCCAATAAGCAACAAAGGTAACTAATGTTGGAACTTTTGTATCTCTAATGCCTCTCAAAACTCCAAGCCCAACTGATTGAATTCCATCCGGTATTTGAAAAAGAGCTGCAATTATAATTAAATTCGAAGCTAAAACAAGAACCTTTTCATTATCTATATATAAAGTTGGTAATTCCTTTCTAAACCAAAAAAATATTATTCCAAAAATAGCCATCATTATAATAACTATTGTAAAATTTACATTACCTGATTTTCTTAAATCTTTGTAATTTTTTTCTCCATAATAATAACCTAATGATATCATAGATGAAGCTGAGATTCCAGAAGCAATCATATATGTAATACTAGCTAAATTAAGTGCTATTTGATGAGAGGCTAAAGCTTCAGCACCGAACCATCCTATCATAATAGTAGCTAGACTAAATGCTCCAACTTCAAAAACAAATTGAAAGCCAGAAGGAATGCCTATAGCTAAAATTTTAACTATAATTTTTCTTTTAATAGAAACAAAATTTATTTTATTAATTAAGTGATTAAATTTTTGAGTTCTTATTACATATAAAATGATACAAATCATCATAAAAACTCTACTAATCAAAGATGCATAACCTGCTCCTAAAACCTCTAATCTCGGAAAACCCCAAACACCAAAAATTAATAGATAATTTAAGATTATATTTAATATGTTAGCTATAACAGAAATTATCATAGGTTGTTTTGTAAAACCTAGACCTTCAATATATTGTCTAAATGTTTGGAAAATCATCAAAGGAATTAGAGAAATTGAAATAATATTTAAATAAGGAAATGTCAAATCCAAAACATTTTTATTTTGATCTAATCCCAATAAAATATATTTCGAGATAATTAAAATAACTGATAAAAAAATTGCTAATAAAAAATTGATAAATAAACCATTATATAAAATATTTCCTATCGATTTTTTTTTATTTTCTCCTTTAGCAGATGCAATAAGGGGAGTAATTCCATAAGAAAGTCCTATTCCAAATAGTAAAACAAATCCAAAAAATGAATTTGAAAGAGAAACAGCAGCAAGTTCTTCCGTACCCAATCTACCTACCATTAAACTATCAACAACTCCTACAATAATATGTCCTAATTGACTTAACATTATTGGAAATGCTAAAAAAATACTTTTTCTAAAATGTTGATAATAATTCATAAATAAATGAAAGCAAATATAAAATATCAAAGCCTGCATATTGAAGGGTTTATATAATTTTTAAAATAAATACTTATTAATTTTATAAAATGCTAAAATCATATTTTCAAAATAGATTAAATGAGGTAGGATGTGATGAAGTTGGAAGAGGGTGTCTTGCTGGACCAGTAGTAGCAGCTGCGGTAATTCTTCCAAAAAATTACTTAAATGCTGAAATAAAATATTCTAAAATGCTTTCAATGAAAAAAAAAAAAAAATTAAATATAGAAATAAAAAAAAATGCAATCGATTGGTCAATAGGTACCGTTAGCAATAAATTAATAGATAAAATTAATATTCTAAATGCTTCAATACTAGCAATTCAAAAAGCATTAAATAAATTAAAAATAAAACCTAGTTTTATAATAGTTGACGGGAATAAGTTTAAACCTTATAAAGATATATCTCATAAATGCATTATAAAAGGGGACAATAAATACTTAAGTATTGCTTCAGCATCAATAATTGCAAAAAATTACAGAGATAATCTTATGATTAATCTATCAAAGAAATATAATATGTATTCATGGGAAACAAATTTTGGATACCCAACATTAAAGCATAAAAATGGAATTATATCTAAAGGTATTTCAAAATATCATAGAAAATCATTTAAATTAATTTAATAAATTCTTCATTTTAATAATATTTATATTTGCTGAAATTATGAGTATAAAAAAACTATTAAATGAAAAAAACCACATAAACCTTGGTGCAAAAATGGTGCCTTTTGCTGGTTACAATATGCCTATATGGTATTCATCCATCTCTGACGAACACAACTGTGTGAGAAATAATGTGGGCATATTTGATGTGTCACATATGGGAGAATTTATTATTGAAGGAAGTCATTCTAAAGAATTCCTTCAAAAGATGACTACAAATGATATTGAAAAACTTAAACCAGGAAAAGTTCAATACTCATCAATTCTTAATGAATCTGGAGGTATTATTGATGATTTACTGATATATAATTTAGGAAATGAAAAATATATGCTAGTCGTAAACGCATCTAATAAAACAAAAGATCTAGCTTGGTTAAATAACCATAATAGTTTTAACGTAAATATTGATGATATATCTAACAACTATTCACTATTCGCTATTCAGGGACCAAAATCATTAAATGTTGTTAATGATATTTTTAATATAAATTTTTCATGTCTTAAGCACTACAATTTAAAAAAGGTCCATGATAAAAATTTTGGTAAAATTCTCATTTCTTC
>CAZYIL010000080.1:0-7594 GCA_964646945.1 uncultured Marinoscillum sp.
TGCATTTCACTTAATTACTTCATTAGGTTTATCTAATAAATGATTTTTAAAGAAGAACTACTATTGTTTAATTATATTAATTATTTTTGAAAAAAATTATTTTTTTAAGTAATCATCTAATAGCAAAGATGTTGTTAATAAGTGTTTTATTAAAATTAATGTAATACAATGGCTAATTTTGAATTACTAATTAATGGTAAAACTCATAATATTGATGTGGATCCATCAACACCAATACTTTGGGTACTTCGCGATCATTTAAATCTTGTTGGAACAAAATTTGGTTGTGGTATCGGTGAATGTGGGGCATGTTCAATTCACTATAATGGTATGGCTGTAAGATCTTGTCAATTACCTATTGCAAGTGTTGGGAATGGAAATATAACAACTATAGAAGGTTTGTCTGAAAATGGTGATCATCCAGTTCAAAAAGCTTGGATAGAAGACGATGTGCCACAGTGTGGATATTGTCAATCAGGACAGATTATGCAGGCTGTATCTTTGTTGAAATCTAACCCTAATCCTACTGATGAAGAAATTGAATCTGTAATGAATGGTAATTTATGCCGATGTGGTACATATACAAGAATTAAAAAAGCGATTAAAAGAGCAGTGGAATCTTAACATAAATATCTAATATGATAAAAAAGAAGACATATATGGGTAGAAGATCATTTATTAAAACCAGTGTCTTATCTGGTGGTGGAATGATGGTAGCATTTAGTTGGTTAGCTTCATGTAATTTAACTTCAGATCAAGTAAAAACACTCCCAAAAGAATGGTTTAAAATAAACGGATTTTTAAAAATAGGAGAAAATGGACTGGTTACTATCATGTCTCCCAATCCTGAGATTGGACAAAACATAAAGACATCTATGCCGATGTTAGTTGCAGACGAACTTGAAGTTGATTGGAACGATGTTATTGTTGAACAAGCACCTTTAAATACAGATGTTTTTCAAAGACAAATAGCTGGCGGAAGTAATTCTATAAGTAGTTCGTGGATGCCTCTACGTATGGCTGGAGCAACTGCTAGATTTATGTTAATTGCTGCTGCTGCTAAAAAATGGGGAGTTTCTGCAAATGAAATTTCAACAAAATCAGGAAAGTTATACCACAAAGTATCTAATAAAAAAATAGGATATGGTAATGTTGCTTCTCAGGCAGCTCAACTAAAAGTTCCTAAGGAAGTAGATTTAAAAGAAATATCAGACTTTAGTATTATAGGTACATCTAGAAAAAATGTTGATGGAAAAAAAATTGTTACTGGACAACCATTGTTTGGTATTGATTACAAAGAAGAAGGTATGTTGGTAGCAATGCTTATACATCCTCCTGCTTTTGGAATGAAATTAAAATCATTTGATGCTTCTACAGCAAAACAAATGCCTGGAATTATGGATGTATTTGAATTTAACAATTATAAAGAAGGCCAATTTAAAGGATCTCTTGATTTAAGTGCCCATACTACACAAATTGCTGTTGTAGGTAATTCTACTTGGGAAGTTATTCAAGCAAAAAAAGCTGTTAAGGTTGAATGGGAAGAATCTGGTGAGGTAACTCATGAAGTCAAAGGATGGGGAGGAGGAAAAAAAATATTTCCTTCAAAACTTGAGAGTACTCAAGGTCATTTAAAAAATATGGAAGAAATGAGCTTAAAAAAACAAAAAGTAGTTAGAAAAGATGGAGATCCTGAAAAAGCTTTTAAAAATGCAGATAGAATAATTGAAAGAACATATACTTGTCCTTTTCTTGCACATAATACTATGGAACCTATGAATTTTTTTGCTGATGTTACTGAAAATTTTGCTCGTTTAGTAGGTCCAATACAGACTCCTGAATTTTTAGAAAATTCAATCTCGGAAAGATTTGACTTACCAAAAGAAAATGTAGATATTATGATGACTCGAATGGGAGGAGGATTTGGTCGTCGCTTATATGGACATTTTATGTTAGAAGCTGCCGTAATCTCTAAAACAGTAAAATTTCCAATTAAATTAATATATACTAGAGAAGATGACATGACTTCAGGAACATACAGACCTTCCTATCATGTGCGTTATAAAGCTGCAGTAGATAAAAATAATAATTTAACCGCTTTTCATGTTCGAGCAGGAGGTGTTCCAGAAAGTTGCTTGTATGCAAATCGTTTTCCAGCTGGTGCTATAGAAAATTATCTTGCAGAATCATGGGCAATAAATTCAAATATTACTGTTGGCGCCTTCAGAGCTCCTAGATCTAATTTTATGGCTAGCGCTGAACAATCTTTTTTAGATGAATTATCTGAATTTATAGATAAGGATCCTATTGATTTTAGACTAGAATTATTTGAAAAAGCTATAAATAATCCTATAAGTAAAAAGAATGATTATGATGCTTTACGTTATGCAGGAGTGTTAAAACTTATTAAAGAAAAATCAGGATGGGATATACAAAAACCAGGTGTTTCAAGAGGACTCGCTGCATATTATTGTCATAAATCTTATGTTGCAAATGTTGTTGATATAGTTAATAAAGATGGTAAGCAAGTCATAGATAAAGTTTATTGTGCAGTAGATTGTGGTATTGTAGTTAACCCTGATGCAGCAAAAAATCTAATAGAAGGTGGAACTGTTGATGGAATAGGACACTCTTTGTATAGTCAAATAACATTTAAGGATGGGACTCCAGAGCAAGATAATTTTAATGGTTATAGACTAATAAGACATAGTGAGTCTCCAAAAAATATTGAAATATTCTTTGTGGAAAACAATATAGATCCTACCGGTCTTGGAGAACCACCATTTCCGCCAGTTATGGGAGCTTTAGCAAATGCTTTATATAAAGCAACAGGGAAAAGACACTATAATCAACCATTTAGTGTGAGTTAATTAAACTTGATTAATATAAACTATGAATTTTCTCTATTATATATAAATGATAAGTGTAGAAGAAGCTTTAAATATAATAGATAATCAAGTTGTAAAATTACCAGCAGTTGAAATCATAGACGTATCTAAGGCATTAGGTAGAGTATTGGCTGAAACTATTATCTCACCAATTTCTCTTCCAAGTTTTAGACAATCATCCATGGACGGCTATGCCCTAAATATTTCTGATTCTTTTGAATATAAATTAGTTGGGGAATCGAAGGCAGGAGATGAATGTTCTAATAAATTAAATCCTGGAGAGGCAGTGAGAATTTTTACGGGAGCTCATGTTCCAAACAGTGCTCAATCTATTGTTATTCAAGAGAATGTTCAAATAAATAAAAAAACTATTACTATAGAAAGTATTCCAAAAGAAGGATCTTTTATAAGAAAAGTTGGTGAAGAAGTGAAAAAAGGAGATTCTACCTTAGAGAAGGGATTTCTTTTAAATGAAGCATCATTAGGGTTTATTATTAGTTTAGGTCTTCAAAAAATAAAAGTTTATTCTTTACTCAAAGTTTCAATAGTTATTACTGGGAATGAGTTAGTTCCAACTGGTGAAAAAATTGGAATAGGTAAAATTTATGAAAGCAATAGTATTGTATTGCAATCAGCACTTCATAAAAAAGGAATTATAGACATAAGTGTTTCTGTTGCCAAAGACACATTAAAAGACACAATTCAAAGTATAAAAAAGGCATTTAATACTTCTAATTTATTATTAATTTCCGGTGGTATTTCAGTTGGAGATTATGACTTTGTAAAAGTTGCATTAAGTGAAATAGGAGTAAAAGAAAAATTTTATAAGGTTAAACAAAGACCTGGAAAACCTTTATTTTTTGGAGAAATAGAAAATAAATTTGTTTTTGCTTTACCAGGAAATACAGCTTCTACTTTGAATTGTTTTTATGTATATGTTTCCCCATTTCTTAGCAAATTGATGGGGGATGCTAATAATAGTTTACAAAGATTGAATGTGCCATTAAAAAATTCATTTTCTAAAGTTAGAGGACGAGCAGTATTCTTAAAAGCTATTTATAATGATTATGAAGTTGTTATTTTAGAACATCAAAAATCATCTAAAATGATAAGTTTTGCTCATGCAAATTGTTTAGTATACCTGAATGAAGATAATTTTAATTTAAAAAATGGAGATTTGGTTGATATATTATTATTAAGATAATAGCAATGATAGAACCACAGTCTTTAATTTTATTTTTAATTATACTACCCATAGTATCTTTTTTATATTCTAGTGTTGGACATGGTGGAGCTAGTGGTTATTTAGCTTTAATGGTTCTTTTTTCATTTCCAAGTGAGATGATGAAATTTACAGCTTTATTATTAAACATTTTTGTTTCTGGAATAGCATTTTATCATTACTATAATGCTGGTTTTTTTAATAAAAAATTATTTATCTATTTTGCTATTGGATCTATTCCGGCCGCATTTTTTGGAGGTACAATGAATATTAACCCTGAGTTATATAGACAGGTTTTAGGTGTTCTTTTAATATTTGCTATTGTTAGAATGTTATGGAAAAAAAATAATGTGTCTAGAATATCTAACCCCCATTTAATTATTGCAATACTATTTGGAATTACAATTGGTTTTTTTTCTGGATTAATTGGTATTGGTGGTGGAATTTTACTAACTCCATTAATTTTATTATTTAGATGGGGAACGATGAAAGAAGCGGCTGCAGTTTCATCTTTATTTATTTGGGTTAATTCTGCTTCAGCATTATTTGGTCAATTTAATTTAGGAATTAATTTATCTTCCAGTTCTATAATAATGGTATTAATTGCTTTTTTTGGTGGATTAATTGGAAGTTATTATGGAAGTAAAAAATGGAAAAGCATTGTATTAGAATATTTATTAGTTCTAGTTTTAACTATTGCATCGATTAAATTACTTTTACTTTAAATGGAATATACTGTTAGATATTATGGACAAATAGCTGAGTTAGTTAATATAAGTGAAGAACTTATTTTTTCTGAGGCTAATACTATCGAAAACTTTATAAATGATTTAATTCAGTTACATCCTATTTTGAAAGGGAAAACTTTTCAAGTGGCCCAGAATAATCAAATTAAAAGACAAGGGATACTTATTCGTAATGCTGTTATTGATTTGCTTCCTCAATTTTCTGGTGGATAAAAATGGAAAGATATAAAAGACATATTGCACTTAATGAGATAGGAGTTAAAGGTCAATCCAAAATTAATAACACTAGTGTATTAGTTGTTGGAGTTGGGGGATTAGGGTCTCCAGTTATTGAATATTTATCTAGAGCAGGCGTGGGTGTTATTGGAGTTATAGATTTTGATAATGTTGAATTATCTAATTTACAACGTCAAATTATATTTTCAGAAGATGATTTAAATAAAAATAAAGCAATTTGTGCGCAAGAATATATTAAAAGAATTAATTCATCAATTAAGACAAAAGCATATTCTGAAGCTTTAACCATTGAAAATGGAAGCAAAATAATACAACAATACGACATCATTGTTGATGGAACAGATGATGTTAAAATTCGATATTTGTTAAATGACTTTTCTGTCTTATTAGGTAAACCACTTGTCTATGCAGCACTTTATAAATTTGAAGGTCAAATTTCAGTTTTTAACTATAACCAAGGGCCTACCTATCGTTGTTTGTTTCCAACAATACCAAAGGAAGATGAATTACCAAACTGCAGTCAAACAGGTGTTCTGGGAGTTATGCCAGGAATTCTAGGTATTTATCAAGCTAATGAAGTACTTAAAATAATTTTAAATATTGGAGATGTATTATCAGGAAAGGTATTAAGTATAAATTTGTTAAAAAATATTTACACAACATTTAGGTTTTATAAAAATGAGATGGAAGTGAATAAATTGATAGAAAAGGGTGTTCCGTATTCAGATACTATTTCTTTAATAAATTCGGATTATAAAATTTCTCTTAATTCATTAACAGTAGATGATAAATGTATTTTTGTTGATGTCAGGAATGAAGATGAAAAGCCTGTAATAACACATAAAAAAATTTACCATATACCTTTAAAAAAATTAAAAAATGAAATCTCAAATATAATCAGTGATAAAAAAATAATTTTTTTCTGTTCTTCTGGTAAAAGAAGTATTAAAGCAGCAAATTTCACAAATAAAAAATTTAATATACAATCTTTTAGTTTAAAAGAAGGAGCATTAGTATTAAATAAATGGATAAAAAAAAAGTAATAAAAAATATTTTTATTAAAGGACCTATAACTAGTGATTTTATTGCAAAATCTATAGAAAGTCATAAGAGTAAAAAAACTATTGGAGCTCATGAAATTTTTTTAGGTCAAGTACGTTCAGATAATATAAAGGGAAAAGAAGTTGTAGCAATTGATTTTACAGCTCAAGAAAAAATGGCAAATAAAATTTGTCATGATATAAAAGAATCTATTTTTGATAATTATCCAATTTATTGTATGCATATCTATCACAGTTTAGGTAAAATCAAAGCTGGAGATGTTTGTGTTTTTGTATTTATATCAGGATCACATAGGAGTGATATTTATGGAGCTCTAAAGCTTGTTTTAAACGAAATAAAGAAAAAAGCTCCTATCTTTGGGAAGGAGATTTTGAATGATAAATCACATAGATGGAAAATAAATAAAAATCATGCTTGATATTACTCATAAATATAATACGCTTAGAGAGGCAACAGCTAAAGCAGTTGTTAAAGTTGGAGAATCTAACACTATTAAAGCAATTAAAAATGGATTAGTTCCAAAGGGAGATATTTTTGAAATGAGTAGGGCTGCTGGCTTATTAGCAATAAAAAAAACTTCAGAAATTTTACCAGACTGTCATCCAATACCAATTGAATTTGCTGGTTTTAAATTTGAAATTAAAGATTTAGAGATTCATATTATATGTACTATTAAAACAATATATAAAACAGGTGTTGAAGTAGAGGTAATGCATGGTGCTAGTGTAGTAGCTTTAAATATGTATGATATGTTAAAACCAATTGATAAAAAAATTGAAATTTCACAAATAAAATTGGAATCAAAAAGCGGAGGAAAATCTGATATTTCTTTACCTAAATACTCAATTAATGCTGCTGTAATAGTTTGTTCGGATTCAATATCTAATCAGAAAAATAAAGATAAAGCTGGAAAAGCAATTATAGAATCTTTGAAAAAGTGGAAAATAAATACTTTAGATTATAGTATCGTTCGAGATGATATTAATGAAATTCAAAAAAAAACTATCTCTTTAAGTAAGAATAATTTTTCATTAATAATATTAACAGGTGGAACAGGACTCTCACCTAAGGACCTTACTCCAGAAGCTATACTTCCTATTATAGAAAGAAGAATTCCTGGTGTTGAAGAAGCAATCAGAAATTTTGGACAAAATAGAACCCCATACTCTATGTTGTCAAGGAGTGTAGTTGGATTAATAAGAAACTCTTTGATATTAGCTTTACCAGGGTCTACAAAAGGAGCAATAGAATCTGTTCAAGCAGTATTTCCATCAATTTTGCATTTATTTGATATTTTAAAGGATAGATCTCACTAAATGATCAATAAATCTAAAATCTTAACAGATAATTTTGGTAGAAGACATACCTACTTAAGGATATCTCTTACGGAACGCTGTAATTTGCGATGTTTATATTGTATGCCTAAAGAAGGAGTAGAA